>JBHBVA010000280.1:0-5116 GCA_041793355.1 Bacteroidota bacterium
AAAATACCATTGGTTGCGAGGTCGTTAAGCGTATCAGGCGGAGTTAAAGCACTGATAAGCATACCCACACCCACATAAATAACTATAATGGAAAGGGCATAAATAAATACCTTGCCTATACCCGAACCTTTTTCGGACGATTTGGTAAAATAGCTTACCGTAAATGGCACCATCGGGAAGATACAAGGCATAAAGAAAGCTGCAAAACCGCCCAACAAACCACCTAAGAATATTGCCCACAACGAACTTCCGCCAGTGGCAGATGTACCACTTCCGTTATTCTCCGTTGGGGATACCACCGACGTTGTATCCTGCTTACTTTCAAGGCTATCCGTATTGGTTTGTAATGTATCTGCCACAGGTTGAACGGCTACAGTATCTGTCTTTTCCTCTGGCTTGGTAGCTTCTGGTACCTCTTCTTTGGTGTGTGTATCTTTCAGCACGATGGAAAAAGATGCTTCGTCGGGAGGCAGACATTGCTCATCGTCGCACACCATAAACTCTATCGAGCCTTTAGCCGTGATAACTGGCTTTTTCAGCTTTACTTTTTGCACAAACACTGCCTTGTTTGAAAAGTAGGCAATATTCATATTGAAGGTTTTGTCAAACCCCTTCGTTACCGGAGTAATTTCTTTTACTTTGCCCACCAATTCGAAATCGCTTGATTTTTCGAACTTGAATGAAGTAGGCACAGGTCCACCGGCATCAATAAACTGCGAGTACAAATGCCATCCGCTCTCAATGGTTGCCGTAATTACCAGCTCGCCTTCGCCGGCCGCAGTGCTTTTACCCTCAAATTTCCATTTTACGGGATTGTGCATCTGTGCTTGCACTAAGGCTGATACCGCCAGCAGCAACATTACAATCGTTTTTTTCATATTTCCGTATCTAATAAATTATTTATTTTCAATACTTTATTTTGTATTTCTTGTCATCGCATATTCGATGATTTTTTCCTCAGGGCGGAAAGCATATACATCGTTCAGCCCCAACGAAAGTATGGCCATCCAAATAAGTTCCTCCTCCGACACATCTGTTGGCAAACCTTGCTTTTGCTGGTAGTGCTTGCCCGCTTGCAACATACACGCCAACGGCACCAATCCCACTATTTCGGAGCCTGTGGCACGCAGTCCTCGTGCCTGTGCTTTCGCCTGCACCTCGTCAAACACCTTGTGTAGAGGAGCTTTCTCCACGTCGGTTATATTGATAGATACTTGTGCCTGCCGAAAGTCCCGGATATACCAACCGATGGCACGCACGGACGACAAAGTGCCAGGCACTCGCTCCGAAGAGCTATCTGCACGGCGGACAATTCTTCCACTTTCGCGAACATCGGCGGCAACCTCACCCGCCAATTCTGCGGAAAGCGTATTGAGATTAACGTTGTAAGCAATCAAAATGTTGCGTGCCCCCACCGCAATTGCTCCCGAACGTACATTTAATGTTTCCGGTCCAAAATCGGGCTTACCGTCCGCTGTTTGCATTTTGGTGGCGAGAGCTTCGTACTCGCCTTTCCTGCAATACGCTAAACTTTTGCGTTCGTGGCGGAATGCTGCGTTTTCGTAACAATAAACGGATATATTCAGCTCGTTACCAATGCGTTGAGCCAACTCACGAGCCAGCTTCACGGCTTCGTCCATTGTGATACCTTTAATGGGAATCAAAGGCAATACATCCGTTGCTCCAAAACGTGGATGTTCACCCTTATGCTTCTGCATATCAATTAGTTCTGAAGCCTTTTGCACAGCTCGAAAAGCCGCTTCTACCACAGCTTTCGGCGTTCCCACAAAGGTTACCACCGTGCGATTGGCTGCTTCGTTGCTGTCGGTGTGCAGCACTTGCACCTCATCGACGCTTGCTATCGCATCTACGATAGATGCTATCACTTGCTTATTTCGCCCTTCGCTGAAGTTGGGTACACATTCCAATATTTGCTCCATTTCCATTGAACTATGCTTTGTTTTCCGCCCCAAAAGTAAAATTTTTCCGTTAAATGACAAAGGTATAATCAAAACAAGCACTCGGCACACAAATATTGCCAAGTGCTTGTCGAACCACGTGTTAAAGTACTGATTATTAATGTCTTTTTTTCAAAATATCCTCAATATCCTCTAAACGGAATCCTTTAGTTTTCAACAAGATAAGAAAATGATAGATTAAATCGGCTGCTTCATTTTTAAATAGTTCATCATTGTTATCTTTTGCCTCTATCACCAGTTCCACAGCCTCTTCTCCCACCTTTTGAGCCACTTTGTTGATACCTTTTTGGTATAGGCTGTGCGTGTAGGATTTTTCCACCTTTTCGTCAATTCTCTGATTTATAATTTGTTGCAATTCGTAGATAAATCCTTTTGAAGTTTCGGTACCGAAACAGGTGGAAGTCCCTGTGTGGCAGGTAGCTCCTTCGGGTTTCACCATTATCAAAAGTGTGTCGTTATCGCAATCCACTTGTATATTCTTAACCCACAGATAGTTACCTGAAGTTTCACCTTTTGTCCAAAGGCGATTTTTAGTACGACTGAAGAATGTAACTTTCTTTTCGTCCACAGTTTTACGAAAAGCCTCTTCGTTCATATAACCCAGCATCAGCACTTTCAGAGTAGTTTCTTCTTGTATGATGGCAGGAACAAGACCTCCCATCTTGTTAAAATCAATATTTTTCATCGAATTGAAATTTTATTGTTTTTTAAAAATATCTTTAAATCTTGAATAGAGATTTGTCCATAATGGAAAATACTTGCAGCCAATGCTCCGGTGGCTTGTGTTTGTGTAAAAACCTCCACAAAGTGCTCTTCATTTCCGGCTCCACCCGATGCTATTACCGGCACCGCAACGGCTTGGGCTACAGCTTGAGTAATATCCAATGCAAATCCGCTTTTGGTACCATCGTTATTCATCGAAGTCAGCAAAATTTCGCCTGCCCCGTGAGCCACACCTTCTTTAGCCCATGCAACGGTTTCTAAATGGGTGGGAATCTTGCCCCCGCTTCTGAAAACCATCCATTTTTCATTCTCCTTTTTTGTGTCTATTGCCAGCACAACGCATTGGCTACCAAATTCTTGTGAAATATCCGTGATAAGGTCCGGGCGTAAAATAGCCGACGAATTTATGCTCACCTTGTCTGCTCCCGCCTCTATCACCGCTTTGGCATCGTCCAGCGAGTTGATACCTCCTCCTACAGTGAAGGGAATGTTTATCCTTTCGGAAATTTTTTTGACCAATTCGGTCAGCGTTTTACGTTTTTCAAGAGTGGCCGTGATGTCTAAAAACACCAGTTCGTCAGCACCTTCTTCCACGTAACGCTCTGCCAGCTCTATCGGATTTCCGGCATCTTTAATATCCAGAAAGTTCACCCCTTTTACGGTGCGACCATCTTTAATATCCAAACAAGGAATGATACGTTTTTTTAGCATAATTTACTTAAATCTTGTAGGCTGATTGTTCCTTCATAAATGGCTTTGCCTATTATTGCACCCTCGCATCCGATAGTCTGTAGCCGAAGTACATCTTCTATTGTGGTGATGCCACCACTGGCAATTAGCGAAACAGATGTTTGGGACAAAATTTCACTGTAGAGAGAAAACGACGCTCCTGCAAGCATTCCATCCTTATCGATGTCGGTAACAATGGTGTATTTTACTCCGTTTTTTTGAAAGTTTTCGATAAACGAAACAACATCCAACTCGCTACTTTCCAGCCATCCGTGCGTTGCTATTTTTCTGTTTTTACAATCCGCTCCCAGTATAATTTTTTCGGCACCGAATAATTGTAACCAATTGAGCATCAAATCCGGTTTTCGGGCGGCAATGCTTCCCACCGTAATCTGATTGGCTCCGGCACTAAAGGCTGTTTGCACATCCTCAAGCGACTGCATTCCACCACCAAAGTCTATTATCAAACTCGTGTGAGTGGCAATAGCTTCTAATGTTTTGAAGTTCACTATTTTACGGGCTTTAGCTCCATCTAAGTCCACCAAGTGGAGATAGCGTATGCCATTATCTTGCAACATTTTAGCCACCTCTAAAGGAGATTCGTTATATACTTTTTTTTGGGAATAATCGCCTTGTTTCAGGCGAACACACTTTCCGTCAATCAAGTCAATGGCAGGAATAATTCTCATAACTCTAAAAAGTTTTTTAATATTTTTTGCCCCACGCCGGCCGATTTCTCAGGATGAAATTGGGTAGCATAGAAGTTATTTTTGTGCAATGCCGCACTGAAAGGTAGCAAATAGTCCGTTGTGGCAATCGTATCTTCCCCAATTTCGGCATAGTAGCTATGTACAAAATATACGTCGTCAGAGATGTTAATTCCCTGAAAAATAGCACCTTTTACCTGCGTAAAATTGTTCCAACCGATGTGTGGAACCAGGCCTTTGGGCGGAAAACGCTTCACTTTCAGAGGAAACACTCCGAGCCCTTGCGTATTGCCCTCCTCTGAATGCTCACAGAGCAATTGCATCCCCAAGCAAATGCCCAAAACGGGTTGCTTTAGTGATTTAATGACTATATCCAACTGCCTTTCTTGCAAATGTTGCATAGCAGAGCTCGCTTCTCCTACGCCGGGAAAAATTACTTTTTGAGCCTGTTCCAGAACCCTAATATCTTCTGTTACAATTACTTCGTAGCCCAACGCTTTAACAGCATTTTCAACAGAAGTAGTGTTTCCTGCATTGTATTTCAGTATTGCTATCATTTTCGCTTTTACGTTGTACGTGAAATTTATATGCTACCCTTTGTGCTGGGAATTTGATAGTTTTGGGTTTTGCTTACAGCCATTTTTATAGATTTGGCAAATGCTTTAAAAATAGCTTCTATTTTATGATGTTCGTTTTCCCCCTCAGCTTTTATATTCAGATTGCAACGAGCTTGATCTGAAAAAGATTTAAAAAAATGATAAAACATTTCCGTAGGCATATCTCCCACCTTTTCCCGATGAAAATCGGCTTGCCATACCAGCCAAGGTCGCCCGCCAAAATCGATAGCCACCTGTGCCAAACAGTCATCCATCGGCAACAAAAAACCGTAACGTTCTATCGCTTTTTTACTGCCTAATGCCTGTGTAAAAGCATCTCCCAAGGCCAATGCAACATCCTCTATGGTGTGATGTTCGTCCA
>JBHBVA010000281.1:0-4157 GCA_041793355.1 Bacteroidota bacterium
CTCCCAACAACGAGACGCCGACAATATTTTTCCAGTTCATATCCGAAGGCATCGGAGCCAACTATCAGGATATGATAAACTATGCCTTGTTCGGTTTGATAAAGTTACGCTTCTCCCCAATAGCATAAAATTTGGCAACTACGTTTATGGGTGTGGCAATAAGCGAAAAACACAAGCAAATGTTGATAAAGGTGGTGGCGGAAATGTCGCGACTGTTGCTGGGGCTTGCCTTTGCCTTTTCGGGCATCGTCAAAGCTATCGACCCATTGGGCACAGCCTACAAAATTCAGGATTACCTTACGGCAATGGGAGCCACTTGGCTGCACAAAGTGTCGTTGCCCGCATCGGTGTTGCTATGCTCCGTAGAGTTTTGGTTGGGCATCTGCTTGTTGCTGGGCATCTACCGCCGGTTCACCGGTCGGCTGTTGCTTGTCGTGATGCTGGTAATGACACCGCTCACGTTGTATCTCGCCTTGTTCAATCCCGTTTCGGATTGCGGATGCTTTGGCGATGCTCTGATTATTAGCAATTGGCAGACCTTTGGTAAAAACGTGGTGTTGCTGGCGGCATCGCTCGTGCTGTGGCGGTGGCATCAACGCATCACCCCTTTTTATACGCACCACATCTATTGGTTGGTCGGTTTGTGGACGATGACGTTTGTGTTGCTGTTCAGCGGTGCAAACTATTTGTTATTGCCCGCATTCGATTTTCGCCCCTACAAAGAAACCGCCGACCTCCGCCAAATGGTAGCCCAAAAGTCCGAAAGCGACACCTATCGGAACATCCTCATCTACCAAAAAGATGGTAAAAAACAAGCCTTTACCGAAGAAAACTACCCTTGGCAAGATAGCACTTGGACGTTTGTGGAGATGAAATCGGAGCTGGTGAGTCAAGGGCAGAAGTCGCCCGTTGCCGATTTTGACGTACAACGCTACATCCTCTCGTCCGACCGCAAAAAAGTGACTCGTAAGGAGGAATTTACGCAGCCCCTGCTTTCCGACACGGGCTATACCTTTTTGATGGTGGCATACGCTCTGCCCGAAATGTCCGAAATCCGACGGATAGGTTTTGAAGATATTTCTTACTACGCTCAGGAGCAGGGACACAAATTTTTCTGCCTTACGGCATCGCCGGAGCAGGATATTCTGCAATTTGTGGAACACACGGGAGTGAATTACGACTTCTGTCAGGCCGACGAGCGGGTGCTGAAAACGATGATTCGCTCCAATCCCGGACTTATTTTGCTGAAGGACGGCAAAATAGTACGCAAGTGGTCCAACCTGCAAATACCCTCCGAAAAAGACCTCGTGGCAGGGTGGGAAAAACATTTGCCATACACCCCAAGCCATAAAAAAACTGAATATACAGACCGCATAATGCTTTTATGTCTTATCTTTGTGCTGCCATTATTGGCATTGCTGGCTATAAGTCTGTTATTCTATAAGTTGCCCTATTGGGTCAGGCTCCGTCTGTCCGCTCCGAAGCACTTGTCGCCACAGGAACAAACAAAGGAGGCAAAACAGCAAGAAGAAAATGTAGTATTATAAATTTCATAGATTGTATCACGATGAGAAAAAAAATTGTAGCAGGAAACTGGAAGATGAACAAATCGTTTGCCGAAGGAATCGCTTTGGCAAAGGCTCTTAACGAAGCATTGGCAGGCAAAACACTGCAATGCGATGTGGTTATCGGCACACCATTTATCCACTTGGCAACAGCTGTGCAAACAGTGGATGCCGAAAAAATAGCCGTAGCCGCTCAAAACTGTGCCGACAAAGCATCGGGGGCTTACACAGGCGAAGTATCGGCCGCTCAGGTAGCATCGGTGGGTGCAAAATACGTAATACTCGGACACTCGGAGCGTCGTGCTTACTATGGCGAAACAGATGCCATCCTCAAAGAAAAAGTATTACTTGCTTTGGCAAACGGCTTGAAACCCATCTTCTGCATCGGCGAAGTGCTTGAAGAAAGAGAAGCCGGTAAACAAAACGAGGTGGTGAAGTCGCAAATAGAAAACGCACTGTTCAACCTTTCTGCCGAAGAGTTCGGACAAGTGGTATTGGCCTACGAACCCGTTTGGGCAATCGGAACAGGCAAAACAGCTACCCCCGAACAAGCACAAGAAATGCACGCTTACATCCGCAGCCTGCTCGCCGACAAATATGGCAAACAAGTAGCAGATAGCACCTCTATCCTGTATGGTGGTAGTGCCAATGCCGGCAATGCAAAGGAATTGTTCTCGAACCCCGACGTAGATGGTGGTCTGATAGGTGGTGCCTCTTTGGAGGTGGATAAATTCCTCCCCATCGTTGAAGCATTCTAATCGTTTTGTACGATAGTTTTTTCATAGTTCAACAAACACGTAGAAAAGACTCACCCGCGAGAAAATATTCCCCCGAAGAACGGGGGATTTTCTCCGTGGTGGGCTTTCTTATCTGTAAAACTTCACACGCAAATGAAACGTTACTTGCACGTACTACTTTTCGCACTGTCGGGCATTTCTGTGGCAACGGCACAAACAGCCGGCAACATTGTTGACCGCTTGAATACCGATGTGCCGGGTCAGGGGGTGGTAAGGGTATATATCGACCCGCAAATCAGAAACATACTCGGCATCACGTCGGGCAGTGTAGCTGCCGGTGTTTTTGGCAACGATACTATCGAAACCAAACAGACACCCGTAAGCCCCACGCCGGCACGCACAATGGGTTATCGGGTGCAGGTGTTTTTCGGCAACAACCCCAAAACGGCCCGTAATGAGGCATACGACAAGCAGCGACGGGTGAAAGCCGCTTTTCCGCAGATGGATGTGTCCGTAGTGTTTCAATCGCCCTTTTGGCGGGTGCGTGTAGGCAACTTCAAATCGCAAGCCGAAGCCAATCAGGCATTGCGTGAACTGAAAAAGGCGTTTCCTGCCTTTGCAAGAGATATGTATGTGGTACGCGACCAAATACGAACCAAATAAGTGTGCATAAATACACAGACAAGATAGTATGCAACAAGATACGACAAACAAGCTGGCGGAACATTACAGCCACATCGTGAGTCTTTTGGGTGAAGATGTGCAACGCGAAGGCTTGCTGCAAACTCCCGAACGTGTGGCAAAAGCAATGCAATTTCTCACCAAAGGCTACAGCGAAAACCCCAAAGCAATACTCGAAAAAGCCCTCTTCAAGGAAGAATATCGCCAGATGGTGATAGTGAAAGATATTGACTTTTACTCCCTTTGCGAGCATCACATGTTGCCCTTTTGGGGAAAAGCACACGTGGCATACATCCCCAACGGATACATCACGGGGCTGAGTAAAATTCCGCGTGTGGTAGATGTGTTTGCCCGCCGTTTGCAGGTGCAAGAGCGACTCACCACGCAGATAAAAGATTGCATTCAAGATACACTGAATCCGTTGGGTGTGATGGTGGTGATAGAGGCTCAGCACATGTGCATGCAGATGCGAGGGGTGGAGAAGCAAAACTCGCTTACCACCACTTCCGACTTTACAGGAGTGTTCAATACCGCCAAAACACGTGAAGAATTTATTAACCTGATTCGTAAGTAATTATAAAATAAAACAGACAATACAATGGCAAAAGAACTATTGCCCAACTTGCCTTACTTGGTGGCAGACATCAGTTTGGCAGACTTTGGACGAAAAGAAATAGAAATAGCCGAACACGAAATGCCCGGCTTGATGGCATTGCGTAAAAAATACGGAGCCGTGAAGCCTTTGAAAGGGGCTCGCATAATGGGCTCGTTGCACATGACCGTGCAAACGGCAGTACTCATCGAAACGCTGAAAGAGTTGGGAGCCGACATCCGTTGGGTGAGTTGCAACATATTCTCCACACAAGACCACGCTGCCGCAGCCATTGCCGCCGCAGGTATACCCGTGTTTGCGTGGAAAGGCGAAACGCTGGAGGAATATTGGTGGTGTACCGAGCAGGCTCTCCGTTTCCCTGACGGGCTGGGGCCCAATCTGATTGTGGACGACGGAGGTGATGCTACCCTGCTTATCCACTTGGGTTACAAAGCAGAGGAGGATGCGTCCGTGTTGGACAAAACCCCATCGAGCCACGAAGAAAAGGTGATTCTCGACACCTTGAAACGCATTCTTGCCGAAGACCCTCAACGCTGGCACAAAACAGTGGCTCAGTGGAAA
>JBHBVA010000282.1:0-5040 GCA_041793355.1 Bacteroidota bacterium
ATGGCCTTTCCGTAGCACTACGGAGATTATTTTCGGATAAAAATGGGATATAGATATATGTTTCTCCTTACCGAAACCTGCTAACGGTTTTTTCCGTGTGGGATGTTTAATAGCTCCTTAACCTGTGGTTTATCTTTTTATTTGTACGGTGATAACATCGCTTTCGTAAGCTTTTTATCTGTATAATACGGAGTATATATTAACCAAAAAGATGTATATTCGTATTTATAAATATTAAATATTGGGGTTTTGAGTAAAAAAGATTGGAAATTATTTGGTGGTATTTAAAAAACGCTATACCTTGCGTTCGATTTCGGAAATAGCATTTTAAATTTATAGAGTATTTAATATCGTGCAGCTATGAATGTAATGTTTACAAGATTATCCACTACGGAGTTGGCATCATTTGCTAATCAGGTGATTTCTACCTCCAAAAACGGTAATTATAAAAGTGCGGAGGAGAATGTGCTTCTCGAAAAGCTTGAGCAAGAGTATCAGAAGTATTCGCAAGTTTACACCAAGCTAAGCTATAGTGGTAAGGGTAAAGATGTGCAGAAAGTAGATAGTGAGCGTAGTAAATCGTTCAATTCGCTTCGCAACTTAGTGCGTGCGTATAAGGATGTTCCCTCGATGCCAAATGTTGCAGTAGCTCGCGAATTGTATTCTGTGTTTCAAACACACTCCCCAAAGATTACGGGGCTTGGCTATTCCGAAAAATCGGCTCTGCTGAAAAAGCTGGTAGAGGAGCTGGATACTGAAGCAAATAAAGCTAAGATGACAACGCTGGGCGTAATAGCTGCGTTTAATCATCTGAAGGAAACAAATACAACATTTAGCTCCTTATATATAGAGCAGGCGGAGGCCAATGCTGGTTTGCGATTGCAAACATCAGCATCGGATGGTCGCAAGGATTTAGAAATTGCTTTTCGCAATTATCTCACGTACTTGTCTGTAATGAAAAGTACGTCGAGCGAATGGGGGTCGTTATACGCAGATGTAAACGAGTTGGTAAAATATTACTCCGCAAACATCAAGTCGCAGATGACACGCCGAAAGAAAAAAACCGACAAGAAAAAGGAGGGTTCTGCACCTGCTAACAACAAAGTGCAACCACCTAAGGAGGATACAAACAAGGACAAAGGGAATACCCGTCCTACTAACTCTGTAGAACTTCCTATCCACGATGTAACGGTGGAGGGTGAAGAAATAAGTGCTGATATGGCTGAGTAACTTTTTTATTTTATATTTCATTAAAATGTGTGAGGGGATGAAAGGGTGTATAGAGTAGTCGTTTGGTATCCGAGGATAATTGTATTTTCAATGTGTTGCAATTATCCAATTTATGCTCATATTATACTTTCCTTATCATCCCCTCTTTTTAAATTAATACCGAACAGAAATTCGGCACAGCTACATACATTGTTCATACAGCCATACAGGTATTACAGATATGAAAAGTTTTGAAGAATTGACCATCGGCAGACGAAGCATACGCAAATACAAATCGGATAGCTTAAAACCCGAAGAGGTGCGGTTGTTGCTTCAAGCCGGTTTGATTGCTCCCACATCAAAGAACAAAAAACCTTGTTACTTTATATCGGTGGAGGATAAAGAGAAGCTGGCAAAACTATCCAATTGCAAGCGTGGTGGTTGTCGGTTTGTGTCAGAGAGTCCGCTGGCTATCATAATAGGAGCCGACCCGCACGTAAGTGATGTGTGGATAGAGGATGCAGCTATTGCTGCCACCTACATACAATTGCAAGCCGAAGCATTGGGATTGGGTAGCTACTGGATACAAATACGAGACCGCGAAACACCTTTGGGCGGAGATAGCGGAGAGTTTATTCGGGAGATAATAGATGCTCCGATGAGCTTGCAGATTTTGGCAATCATCACGGTAGGATATAAGGACGAAAACAAACCTCCGCACGAGCTGGGCGACCTGCCTTGGGAGTGCGTACGCATAGATTCGTTTTAACAAATAAAAAAGGGCAGATATATGGCTAAAGATTCAAGAAAACTTACTTGGGGAGTGTCGCTCTTGGTGCTTGGTATTATCTTTTTATTGGAAAAAACAGGCATATTGGCACTTATACCTCACGGGCAACTTATCACTACCTTTCCGGTACTGACAGTAATTTTTGGTATTATCCTTATCTGCACACGCCCCCGTAAAACCAGTGGTGTAATTGTTACCCTTATCGGATTGCTAATGAACTTTGATGAACTGTTTGCATTACCTATCCAATATTCAAGGTATATCCTCCCCATTGCGTTGATAATTGTAGGAGTGTATTTTATATTGAGCAATAATCGTAAAAATAAACTACGGAGATGAAAATAATTTCTATTGGAGCCGGAAATGTAGCTACCCATCTGATGGAAGCTCTCTATCGCAGCGGTTGCAGAATAATGCAGATTTACAGCCGTACCATAGAGTCCGCAACGGTATTAGCCGATAAGGTGGAAGCTATGCCCATTAACAGCATAGCTGCAATGGATAAGGACGCAGATTTCTATATCTTCTCGGTATCTGACGATGCGTTGTTGGGACTTATCAAACAGATGCCACGCACAAGAGGCGTATGGGTGCATACATCGGGTAGCATATCGGTAGATATATTTGCACGCTACCACCATAAATACGGCGTGATTTATCCTTTGCAAACGTTCAGCAAACAACGTAGTTTGTACTTCAACTCTATTCCGTTGTTCATCGAGGCAAACAATGCAGACGTTACCAAAGAGATAATGCTATTGGCACAAACCATTTCGAGGAAAATAGAAGAACTGCCGTCCCACAAACGACACTATTTGCACCTTTGCGGAGTGATGACCTGCAACTTTGTAAACTATATGTACGCAGAGGCCGAACGTATATTAAAGGAACAGGGAATGCCATTTGAAGTGCTTTTGCCACTTATTTCGGAAACGGCCCACAAGGTGGAATTTCTCTCGCCAATAGAGGCACAAACAGGCCCCGCATTGCGAAATGATGAGCTGACAATGCAAAAGCATATCAATCTGCTGGAAGACGATGAGCTGAAAGAGATTTATAAACTATTAAGCCACAGGATATATAAAACAAGGCTGTAGCAAAGGGTATGAGTGCGATAGATTACGATTTGACGAAGATAAAATGTTTTATTTTCGATGTGGACGGAGTACTGTCGTCGCAAAGTGTTCCTCTGCAAGCAAATGGAGAACCAATGCGTACCGTGAACGTTCGCGATGGGTATGCACTCAATTTGGCTGCACGCTTGGGATATGGCTTAGCTATCATTACGGGAGGGCGTTGCGAATCGGTTCGTTTACGTTTTCAAAAATTGGGAATGCAGCATATCTATCTGAATGCTACTAATAAGATAAATCAATTTCGGGAATTCATAGCCGAAACACAATATACGCCCGAACAAATTGTGTATATCGGCGATGATATTCCCGATTATGAAGTGATGCAACACGTGGGCTTGCCCGTTGCCCCTGCGGACGCAACACCCGAAATCAAGCAGGTGGCACGTTACATCAGCTCTTACAGGGGAGGGGATGGTGTTGCACGAGATGTGCTTAGTCAGGTAATGAAAGCACAGGGCAAGTGGATGATAGGTGAAGCCTTTGGATGGTAATAGCCCTATTGCTACAACTATTTGAAACATAATGTTGCAGCCTTTGCAAAGTTTTAAGCAGATGATATTAGCTACCAAAACAGAATACATTTTTTCTTTGACATAGATAAAAAGTCTCTCTATCGAATCGCAAACCTAACCGGTGCCGTGAAATTTAGAGTTTTTAAAGGATAAATTCAAGATAACTATTCTGAAATTTATTACAAATAACAATACCGAAGAGTAGATAGAGAGGCTTTTTTCCTTATATACTTTGCCTGTGTGTGAAAGCACAGGCAATTTTTTAAATATCATATTCCGCCGATAGCGTAGGTCAATTGCTACCTTTCGGAATGCAAATAACCAATCGGTACGGAGATGCTACCGGATACCAAACAGATAAAACGGAGCGTGCTGTTCATATAGACAAAGCCGAAACAGAATGTCCGTTTCGATAACGAAAATAAATAACCAATAAATAGCAAAAAAATATGGCAAACAGTGTAATATCTTCTACCCAGTTGCAATTTGTAGATACCTCGTTTGCAAACCTGATGTCCAAACGCATCTACAACATCTTGTTGTTTGCTACCAAATACGACACCTTTATATTAGAGGACGACGGCCGTATAGACGAACAGATTTTCAACGAATATACGTCGCTCAACTTGCGTTATCCGCCCCGCTTTACGCAAGTAACTACGGAGGAACAAGCAGTGCAGGCACTGTCCGAAATCCATTACGAACTCATCATTTATATGCCCAATCTGGATGAGCCAAACATCTTACAAACAATGACTAATATCAAGGAGCAATATCCCGATATTCCGTTTGTGGTGTTGGCTCCATTCTCGAAAGAATTGGTTCGCCGTATCCCTAAGGAGAAGCTCTCCTTTGTGGATTACTTTTTCAGTTGGCTGGGCAACTCCGAACTTTTGCTTGCTATCATTAAACTGATTGAGGACTCGATGAACGTAGAGCACGATACACAAGCCGTAGGCGTGCAGGTGATTCTGTTGGTGGAAGATTCCGTTCGGTTTTATTCGTCGATATTACCCATTCTGTATCGTTTGGTATTGGAGGAGTCGATGAATTTTTCAAAAGAAGCACTAAACGACCATCAGGAGATGTTGCGGAAGCGTGGCCGCCCCAAAATATTATTTGCCAAGAACTACGAAGAAGCTATTCAGATTTACGAACAATATCAGGAGAACATATTGGGTGTGATTACCGATATGAGCTTTCCGCACAACGGCAAAAAGGAAAAGCTGGCAGGCTACAAATTAGCAAAGTATCTCAAAGCTAATGATAAACACCTGCCAATAGTAATGACTTCTGCCGAATCGGTAAACAAACAGTACGCCGATGAATTAGGGTTCCGCTTCATCGATAAAAATTCCAAAAGTTTTCCTCAGGATTTGCACCGCATTGTTAG
>JBHBVA010000283.1:0-2808 GCA_041793355.1 Bacteroidota bacterium
CACATCGCAACAGTAGGTTACAAAAATTTCGCCAAGCCAAATGCCCTGTAACATCTTCTTGAAAGGGTTCTACTCGAAATGGGTACTTCCCGATTGTATCTTTATTTTCCGACATAATTCTTCTTACTTTTTATTTTCAAATTATTCTACTCCAACATATAATTCATATACACCTGACGTACAGGAAAATACCTTCGCAAGTGAGATGGTAGATAAGAATTATCAAACCCGAATAGCAACTGTGTTAATTGTGGCACCGAACAAGAAAAATCGACTACTCTACGAGAAATGCGTACCGCTCTGCCTCGCTGTATCCGGTAATAATTGGAGGTATTGTCTGCTTGTGTAATCGCCAACGAAAAAGAAGCATCCATATTTGCCTCGGCATATACAGACAACAGATAATCAATATTTTGCACAAATGTGGCACCCCAAAGATTCTGTTTCGACGGAAAATTTTCTTGTCGGGCTTCTGCAATGATGGCTCGAAAATCTTCGAACGACTTTTGCACCGAAAAGTCCACTTGGTTGAAATATCTGTCAAAACATTGATAGGCATTGCACTCTGAATCGGCATTTTGTAAAATAGACTGCAAAGACGGAAGTACCTCTTCCCCCCGATGAAAAGTCTGCACATATCCAAACTGCTGATAATAAGCAAACAATGATTGTTCCGCCGGAACCAATATAGCCAGAGGAATACCTCGCAGAGACATCAATCGATGGGCATGATGAATAAGTCTTTCCATCAGTCGCCTACCTCTAAATTGAGGAAGTGTTGCCAATCCCATTAAATAATAAAAAGGTATGCGATGCCCCCACATTTTAAGCGTATATGGCTGAAGGTGAAGCATCGAAACAACTTGTCTGCGATAAACAACCACAAGCGATAAGGATGGATTGTACTTTTGGTCAAAGATGAGATTGATGTATTCATCTTCATCTCCGAACACTTGTTTCCAAACATTTTTCAATTGGGGCAACATATCCGGTGTGGGATGATGTATTGCAAACTCCTCATTCATAGCAAACCTGTATTACATAAGCGTAAGAATCCCCTCCTCCAATAAATACTCCGGCTGATACGATAGTTTTGCTTTTCGCAGATTTTCGATGCCCATATCTTCCTCGCGATTGATGTATTTGAAATGGGCGGCACAATGTTCGGCTGTTTGCTGGTTGATGATGGCATACGAACCGTTGAGGGCAGCATAAGCCTTCTCTACGTGAACCACGTAAGTGTCGGCATTCACCGGCTCGCCCAACGCAAAGGCCACTACTTTGCCTTGCACCCGAATGGCACCACCACACAGTTCCAATTCAAAAAACTGTTGTAACATTGTGCGAGTAGCTATATAATCGTCGCTCAATCCATCGGTTCCTGCAGAAGCTTTCACGTCTTCCCATTGTTCCAACATTTGCAAGCACTCATCCAATTCGTGCCGTGAGGTAAGAGGGAAATATTCCCAATCGGGATTGTCTGTTTTGAAACGGTTTATGTGGTTGCGTTTACTTTGCAATTTCTTACCCGTTAGCGTTTTAAGTCGCTCGGTCAGATAAATATATTCGGCATTATCACGGTCGTGAACGTACCGAAATTTATCCGGCATTGCTTGCTGAATATCGTTGTACATAGCACTACTTACCCCCTTCACGACAAAAGTGTTACCTGCTTGTCGGGCATCGTCAATAATCAAATCGAAGGCTTTTTCCAAAGGCATTTTGCCGATGGGCATCAAATAAAAAGGACTTCCGATTTCGTCCCTGAAGCGGATAAAGAGCGTTTCGCCAACAATTGCGTATTCCGTACCAAAACGAAATTTCCAAGCATATAAGTTGGCAAAACAAAGGTCGCAACTCTGATAATTGTGGTGTGCCAAACATTTTTCGATGACACGTTTGTCCTGCAACTCTATCGGTTGAAAGTTAATCATAAAAATCTATTGTGTTTTTTAGTCGGAAGAAAATTTCCCTTTGGCTGCTAAACCCTACAATGAAAACGCCCGAAATAGGTATTTCTACCTCTTTCGGACGCATTCACCACTAAAAATCTAACCTAAAACCATATTACTACTATGAAAAAAGTTGAAACCCACGAAAAAAGCAGTGTTTCCACTCCCATATAAAACAATCCGATGACTAAAAAGTTCGGAATCCCATAATTTCACGCACCTCGCCGAGTGTTTTCCTTGCACTCTCGCGGGCCTTTTCAGCCCCTTCTTGTGTTACCCGACGGAGGAAAGTTTCATCGCTCTCGATTTCGGCTATACGATTGCGAATAGGGTCGGTAGCCTTAATAATGTCAGCAGCCAACTGCTTTTTGAAGTCCCCGTAACGAATTTCGCATTTATTCCATTTTTCCTCAAAAAAATCCACTACTTCCTGCTCCGACACCACTTTCATTATGGTGAAAAGATTTTCGATGTAGTCGGGTTTTACCGAGTTAAACTCCTTGGGTCCTTCGTCCGTCAAGGCTTTTTTCACTTTTTTCTCTATTTCTTTGGGCGTATCTTTCAGATACACACAGTTGCCCTCGCTTTTTCCCATTTTTCCGCTACCGTCCAATCCGGGTATTTTGATAAGGTCTTGTCCGAAATTGTAGGCTACCGGCTCGTGAAAATATTCCACGCCATAGATGTTGTTGAAACGACGGGCAAATTTGCGTGTCATCTCCAAATGCTGTTCTTGGTCTTTGCCGACAGGCACTTTATGTGCATTGTGTAACAAAATATCCGCAGCCATCAGAGTAGGATACGTAAGCAGTCCGGCATTCACGTTCTCCGGATTTTTACGAGCTTTATCCTTGAA
>JBHBVA010000284.1:0-6173 GCA_041793355.1 Bacteroidota bacterium
ATGGCTTCCGTCCATTTTTAGCTTTCGATACGATATTATTGCTGTTGCGGAAAGGGTGGCGTACATCACAAAGTGAATCACCTTATCCAGATACGGAATGTTGTTTTCCATTTCGGGAAAATCCTTTGCAGGCAAACAACAAACTACCAATATACCAATAGCTACAGCAAGTGGTGCAATAAGCCAAGCAATTTTATCTTTCATATCTAAAAAAAAATAGCACAAGCACTTCCGTATTAACGTGGATGCTTGTGCTTTTTATAGCTGTTATTTACGAATTTTTATTTTTTCGCAGACGTGTATTTATCGTTGAGCAACTTCAAAATATCGGCCGTAATGTCATATTTTTCCTTGGCAAACAATATGTTGTCCATACCGGAGTTACTCAAAATCACTTCGAAATTTGCAGTTTGGTTATACGCTTTGATGGCATTGCGTACCGAATCCGTAAGCTGGTCATTCAGCTTCTGGCGTTCGCGGAGCAAATCTTCCTCCAAACGTGCGGCAGTGTTTGCAATTTCTTTTTCGAGGTTTTGCAAGCGTTGTGCCTCTTGTTTTGCTCTGTCTTCGCTCAAAAAAGCATTGGTTTGCACCTTGCGTTGAAATTCGGTGTATTCTGCTTGGAGGCGACGCTGTTTCTCTTTCACCGTAGCACTTGAACTCTCCATTTTACGCATCAAATTTTCGTTGGCATCCTTTGCCAAGTTGTAGTTAGCCAAGATGGTATCCACATTCACATAAGCAATAGGCAACGTTTGTGCCGACGAATCGTTAGATGCTGCAGATGCCGTTCGTTGAGGAGCATCTGCCCCTTTTTGCGTACAGCTAAATCCGGCGAGCAACAATGCTACAGCTATCACTGCGTTTTTTGCCAAGCCCGAAATGCTTGTCAATGGTTTGTTACCCAAGTTTTTTCTCTCCATTTTCATTATATTCTATTAAAAAAAATCTGTGTTTGTTACTACACGCAATTGCAATACAAAGGCAGAAACAATCCCTTTTTTGCAATCAAAAAACGGCACAAAGATAGCTTTATTCGGTTGAACATTGCTATACTTTCACCCATAAAAGTTGTAAAAAGTTTGAATAGTTCGTCCAAAAGCTATAACTTAGCTCTGTAAAACTCCGAGAAAAGTGCTTCGGATATGAGGATGCTTCTCTCCGTAAAACAATAAAAAGATGACAATCAAAGATTTGGAACCTCGCTTGCTGTGGACGTATTTCGACCAAATTACGCAAGTACCCCGCCCCTCGAAAAAGGAGGAAAAAATTATTCAATTTATGCTCGACTTCGGTAAGAGCCTAAACCTCGAAACCCGCAAAGATGATGCAGGCAATGTGCTGATATCCAAGCCTGCCACACCGGGCAAGGAGCATTTGGCTAAGGTGATTTTGCAATCGCACGTGGATATGGTTTGCGAAAAGAACAAGGATGTGGTTCACGATTTCGATACAGACCCCATTCAAACTTATGTTGCCGACGGGTGGTTGCGTGCCAAAGGTACCACTCTGGGAGCCGACGACGGCATTGGCATGGCTGCCGCAATGGCTGTGTTGGCATCTACAGACATTGAGCACGGCCCCATCGAAGCAGTGTTTACGGTGGATGAAGAAACCGGACTGACAGGTGCTTTTGCTCTGCAAAAAAACTTTTTGACTGGAGACATACTCATCAATCTGGACACGGAGGAAGAGGGCGAACTTTACATCGGCTGTGCAGGCGGAATGGGTAGCAAGGCAACCTTTACCTATACTCCACAAACTGCTCCGAATAATACATATTGGTTTGAGATACACGTAAAAGGGTTGTTGGGAGGACACTCCGGAAGCGAAATCCATACAGGGCTGGGCAATGCCAACAAAATTCTCAACCGCTTTCTGTGGCAACTACAACGCATCTGCGGCGTGGTTTTGTCAGAAATCGGAGGGGGAAATTTGCACAATGCCATTCCTCGCGAGGCTTATGCTGTAGTCGGTGTTCCGGCCGATACCCAACGGCAAGCAGAAGGTCTGTTGCAAACATTTACCAACGAGGTACGCAACGAACTGCGAGGTGTGGACGATGGCGTAAAAATAGAGATGACCGCCACGAATGCACCTGCGGAAGTTTTTGATACACAAACTACTAACAATCTGCTAAATGCCATTTACGCTTGCCCGCACGGCGTGCTTGGGATGAGCAGAGATATTGCAGGACTTGTAGAAACGTCCACGAATTTGGCCGCCGTGAAGATGGCTGACGGCAACAAAATTGTGATTACAACCAGTCAGCGTAGCTCCACCGAGTCGCTGAAACGTGATGCCGCCAACCGCATCAATGCTGTGTTTACCCTTGCAGGGGCAGAGGTGGAACACACCGAAGGCTATCCGGGCTGGAAACCCAATACCGACTCACCTATTTTGGCTGTGGCAAAACGCTCGTACCAAAATCTGTTTGGGGTAGAGCCGGAAGTAAAAGCCATCCACGCCGGGTTGGAATGCGGACTGTTTTTGGAAAAATATCCGCACTTGGATATGGTTTCGTGTGGCCCAACCATCACCGGAGCCCACTCGCCCGACGAACAAGTAAATATCCACAGCGTGGAAAAATGGTGGAAGTTTTTGGTGGATGTGTTGCAAAACATCCCGTCAAAGCAGAAATAAAGTATCGGTGTACCACCTCTTGCAGCATTACCAGTTTGGTGGTAAATTAAGTCCGTTCGTTTACGGACACTATGCCACAATCTGTTGCTTGATAGAGACCTTTGCACGGTCTTACAAAACACAATCTCCCCCGCACTACTCATCACGAGCGGTGCGGGGGAGAATCTTTTTTACCCTTTTCTATTTTTCAAACGCGGGGTATTGCCACAGTAAAAACAATACCCTGACCTCCATCCCCCTGCGGGAAACGGGCAATGCAAAAAAAACGCAGGGAGGGGAGGGTTTATACCGAACTAATCTGCCTGAAACAGACGCATCCATTGTCTTTCTTCCTTTTTCACCCAACCGGTTACGTAGAAGTACTCGTAGACACGAGGTGTGTAAACATTGTTTGTGGCCGGAGATTCTACAGTGGGTGTAACAAGCGTACTGGACCAATACGTGCCATAACCTCCGTAGAAGTAGATGGTATTGTAACTTCCTGATTTTGAAGTCCAAAACAGTTCGTCATCGATATCGTCGATGGTATAGGCCGAATTTTCATCCATGCTAAAGTAGTTTACCGTAACTAATTGGCTAACGGGGTCCCGATGGTAGCGATAGGCTCCGCCCACGTGGTCGCAACTTTTCAGGCGAATGGCATAGGTGATGTTTCCGGGTACGCTTCGGTATATCGACCTTGCCGCTATTGGTGCTGCGTTTCGTCCCCACTGTACGGGTTCATATACCTCACGATCGGTAACTTGGCTTGCAGTAAAAAAGTCGGTGCCTGAAGATGCGGGTACGTACTGAAACCATTCGTTTCTATTGGGGATATACCAGTTTTTGCCACCTATGGCAATGGTTTGTCCGTTGCCGGCAATAGCCATTGCTTCGTCCCACGTGAACCACCCATTGTTGGCTTCGCGTTCACTATCCGGGCTCACTTTGCTGGCATCGCCGAACCCCGATTTGTCGGCAAGCAGTGCACCTGTTGATATGGGTGTGTATGGCAAATGTTGTAAGATTTTTTTGTTGGCATTCACAGTCATAGCGTAGGCTTTGGCTGTCATAGTGCCGGTGTATTCAAAAGTTTCTTGCAAGGTACCCTTAGCCAAAACGGCGTTGCACGCTTTTAGTTTTGTAACGGGGAGCGATGGTTGCGAGGTTTCGGCAGATGTTCTGGGCATTCCCCATACAAAAGTGGAAGCAGAAGCACCTACGGCAATAGCCTCGCTAAGTGTGCGTCGTAGTTGGTAAGTTACACCATCTGAGGAGTTTTGAGTAAACGTCCAAGCCACTTCGGTGCCGGCTGTGTTTTCGCCTGCAAAACTGAATGTTCCGCGTCCGTCCATCGCATTCGAGCTGTAGGTAACCTCTTCGATAGCTTCGGATGCCAGCTTGTTGGTGATATTCACCTTCACCAAAGTTCCGGGAATACGAAACTGTATGCGTTGGTCGTTTCGCACCCCCAAGAAGTTGTTGCCCACCTCCAGAGCAGTCCAGTCGGCAATAAACGGAATTTGTGTTTCGGTACCTGTGAAGGTAACACCGTTTTTGGCACTGTTTACCGCTCCTCCGCTCACGGTGGCCATGTACCACGTTTCGCCGGCCTTCGGAGTGGCTGCTCCGGCTCCTGTCATGGTTATCGAGGTGTTTTGTAGCACCAAGTTGTAGCCGCTACCGGTGGATGTGGCTTTCCAGGTGAGGACGGCGTATGCAATATCGGTACTTCCCTCTTTGCGGAAGAAAGCTTGGCTTGTCCACGTGGATTTTTCGCCGTCAATTTTTCCATCTTGTGTCATAGCCAAAGCCCGTGTTTCTGCGGTTAAAGGCGTAGTTTCGGCAACGAAAGCCACGTTTACGGTTACCGATTTTTCCGTAGTTTCAGGAGCAATGTTGGCCAATTCGTCGGCACTGTTGCACGCTGTTAAAAAGGCAGAAATTGCTGCCATCCAGAGTAATTTTTTCATCGTTGTTTTGTTCTTTTTTGTTTTTTACCTGTGTTACATCTCTTCCCATTCGGGGTCTGTCAAGTTACCCGTAATGCTGTTCGTAGCATCCTCGTAGCTGGGGTCTCCCAGGTAGCCGTGAACAGACATCTCCATCAACAAATGGAGCCCTACTTTCAGTTTCGTCATTTCACTGCGAGGGGGGTGATACTCATCTTTCTTCATCGCTTGTTTTTACTGTTCGTTTTCGAAAACGAGCTTCGCATTTGGTGGTGCGAACCTAAGCCCGATTTCAGTCTGACAATATTATCCTTCGTCTTTTGGCTTGATGAGTGTATGTGTGGCATCCATCGTGCTTTTATTTACTGTGTTTGCAGAAGAAATGTTGCTGCCCTATTTTTCACCACACCATTGCACACCGTAAGTGGTTGGCAATAACTCGTCTGCCCTGAGTACGTCGGATAGCCATTTGGAGATGTTGAGAGACTGAAGATGAACGCTTCTACTCGCTTTTTTCTCAAAACGGCGTGCAAAGCAAAAAAAAAAAACGTCGGGCCAAATTTGACCTGACGTTTAACAGAATTTTAACGTTTTGAGGAGGTGGAATAGTGGGTATAGCTCCCCACCACAATTTGTCATTTTTGTATCTGATGAAATTATTGAAAAAACTTTGTAAAATCTACTTCATTACGCCAGTTCGGGCTAACTTTCTTGTTTAAAACAAGCTTAGCTACCCTGTATTTTGTACACAGACAGGTAATGCCTGCGGTTTGTTTTCGAAGAAGCAGTGTGCCGCCAGTGCCGAACATACGTAAAAATGTATTTGAGATATTCTTAGCCAGTTTACATCAAAATTCTTACAAAACTCGTCAATTGCACAGAAAATTTCTATAATTTTGTTGTTGGTAATCATTGTGAATATCCTTGTATTTATTTGATTTTCAGCTATAAACATACGAAATACTTGCAAGATTACCATTTTTTTTATACTGCTTTATTATCCCGAACAGGCGTAAGCTAGGTAAAACATTTGGAAGATGCTAAAAGACGATTGATAGTAACTTGTGTGCACACGATGGTACAAGTCCCAAACAGTTTAAGCATCCGACAAAAAAGGAAAAGGCAACCATAAGAGATAAAGGCAGTGAAACGTTAGAGCATTTTTTGCTAAACAGTGTTCTCAAACAAAAAAGGTGGCGATAAGCCCCCTGCTATAAGAAATAAAGAATGTGAAAAAGATAAAAGTAACCATCGGGTGGAAAGAAAAAAATTATTCCGCTGTTTGTGAAGATAAAGACATAAACGGTATTGTTGTGGTAACGGATAAAAATATTGATAATCTGAAAGATAACGTAAAAAACTCCTTGGCCTTTCATATACAAGGATGTATAGACGATGGAGATGCTTTGCCGCAATATCTTGTGGATGGAAATTACGAATTGGAATTTGAGTTACTTGTTTCCGCTTTGTCGCACAAGTAACCTTAGTTCGATTAATACTTTTACTCAAAATTATTAATCGAACTAAGGTTTTTATGATTTTCGTTGAGTTAAAATAGCTCTGTAAACACCACTTCTACCATCTAAATTTTTTTTCTAC
>JBHBVA010000285.1:0-3125 GCA_041793355.1 Bacteroidota bacterium
TCTGACCATTGAAGTTGCCAATGTAGATGAGATGTACCATCAGTTGAAAGCCAAAAACATTCCCATCGAAATCGACTTGCGGGACGAGCCTTGGGGCGACCGCCATTTTGCCATCAAAGACCCTAACAATATCGGAATTGATATTGTAACTTATTCTGAACCAGTTTAATGATTTTGTATTAAAGCTTAGAGCAAAAAATAAATTTTTCATTTTTTTTCATTCTTAAAATCTATCGAACATTTGAAAAGCAGTATTTTTACCCCAAATTTTAGAATAGAAAAAGTATGAAAATTAGTGTTATTGGTGTAGGAGCTATTGGTGGGACAATAGCAAAACAATTAATAAAAGCAGGACACCAAGTAAGCATTGCCAATTCGGGAGGGAAAGAAGCAGTAACGCCTTTTGCCCAAGAGATAGGAGCTACAGCCCACAGCGTAGAGACAGTAATGCAAGGGGCAGAGGTGGTGATTCTTTCTGTACCACCATCAGCCATTGAGCAATTTCCAAAACAGCTGTTTGAAGCACTTCCCAAAGAAACTATTGTGGTAGATACAGCAAATTACTACCCTGAAATTCGTCCCGAAAAAATCACAGATATTGACAACGGAAAAGTAGAAAGTGTTTGGGTATCGGAGCAAATTGGGCGTTCGGTGATAAAAGCCTTTAACTCGATATTAGCCTTTTCATTGGCAGAATTGGGCAAACCTAAAGGAAGTTCTAACCGATTGGCGATTCAGGTAGCTGGCGATGACCAAAAGCAAAAAGAGATTGTAATGCAACTTGTAGATGACTGTGGTTTTGATTCTTATGACAATGGTAATTTAGCAAATTCGTGGACACAACAGCCTTGTTCGGCAGGCTATTGTTGCGACTATACCATCGATGAACTTCGCGAGGTAAAAGCAAAATCTTCCCAAACCACAGAAAGCGTTACACAAAACCGCAAAGAAATGATGAACAACTTTGTTACTTTGGCAGATGGTGATTTCAGCCACGAAAACACGATTAAAATCAATAGAAAATATCACATTTAGTGATTAGAAATTGTAAAATATCTTATAACTATCAAGGAAAAACGATATGGGGCGTATTGTAAGAGGCTGTCCAAAACTTTTCGGACAGCCTCTTTTTTTGCGTTATATTCTATTGGTTATTAGCAAGTTAAAACCAAAGTGAACCACTTTCGGTATCACGTGTACCATTCACCCAAAGCATTATATCGTCAAATGCTTGTTCAATAGTGATGCCGTAGGCTTTCGACACGGCCAGTACATACGCTTTGCCGGCATCCGAAAGTGCTTCGTAAGTTTCAGTTTCGTCTATATCGAACTCGCTTCTGTCTTCACGCGTAGCGTAACAAATCACGGGGATGTTGATGTTGTGGTCGAACGATGCAGTTGGCCAAGGACGATAGAACGGTGCCAATGTGCCATTCTGAGCCTTACCGGTGGCAGAATGCATCAAAGCCACTTCGATATTAAACGTTTTACGAGCTTTCAAGAACGTGAAAAAGCCTTTGAACCCGATAGGATTTTTAGGAGTAAATACACCATTCACACGCTCGCTACCAACTAAGCTTGCACCATCCTTCAAGGTCTTGTTCCAAGGGTTGGTATCCATATACACGTAACTGAAAATCTTGCTGCGGTCGCTGTCATCGGCTTCTGCCTGACCATCAAATGTTGGTTTCACATCGCGAGGGATGAAAAAGTGCTGATGTTCGGCATCGGCTCCATTCTCGATAAAATTGCCGTTGATGGTATTCCCCTCTTTATCCAAGTACGTAATCCACAGACCATAAGCATTATCTGCTTGCAAACCGGGGTCGAGTGAAGTTACTCGAAATACGCTGTCGCTACCTGCCTCCAATTCCCACTTGCCGTCGTTGTTTACATAGGTGATGGTTTGTACCGACTTCACGTACTTCACATTTGTGGGGTCGGCATCTTGATGAAACAGCGTACCGTGAAAGTGGCCTACAGCCATCGTGAACACAGCTTTGACAATTTCCTCTTCGTGTTCGTGCTGCTCCTCTTCTTGTTTAGGTGCAGGAGTCGGTTCATCATCTTTGTCGCAAGCCACAAACGTTGCACTCATCGAGAGTGCTAACAGCATCATAGATGCCATCTGAAATAATTTTTTCATAAAAAGTTTTATTTGTATTGATTAAAAAAGATTTTTTGTTTACTACAATTACTACTTAACATACACGGGGATAGTCATTTTTACATCCCAGTGCGATACAGCACGGTGATAGCTCGATGGTTTGTAATAGGGCGACAGCTTCTCTGTGTTTCTGTCGTACTTATATTTGCTCTCCAAAGCGTGCAATAGCTCAATATTCAGATTATAGTGGATGCCCGCCGTGGGAAAATATGCCATCCCTTTGAAGCCCAATGGGTTAGTTTTTCCCGTAAGGCTTACGCCGGATGTGCCGTAAGTACCATTCCAGGGTGTGGTATCCATATATCGATACAGCAAGGCATCGGTAGCAGAAATGCTCGATGCCGATTTGTCGGCAGTGTTGGTTATCTGCTTCGGAATAAAAAAGTGTTGATGTATATTATCCTGCCCGTCGAGGATGAATTGAGAGGTAATATCCTCATTACGAGCATCTTTATAACTTATTCGCAGTTCGTAGGCCAACACTTCGGGATTAGAGCTGGATTGTACGGTAAAAGCGGTGTCGCTTCCTGCTATCGGTGCCCATCCTATCCCCGTTTGCAGGCGATAGGTAACTTTTTGCAACGTGCCACTTGCCACAAACACGCTGTCCGCCGTATATTTACCTTCTTGTAATGTAATGGTGGCTTCGGCAGGGTCGCCGTGCAACTTGTTTAACGTTTCGTCCGCAGGCTTTTCCGGCTCGCAGGCAAACAGTGCCGTTAAAGGCAACAATGTCAATACTTTAAAAAATGATTTCATACTAACTTATCTACTTTAATATTGTTCTGTTTTTTCTTTTGCTTAAAAACTCCACGATACCATCAAGCGTACATCTCGCCCCAAATCGTGAGCATAATAGCGAAAGCGATTGGTGTACTCACGATATTCTTTGTTCAGCAAATTGTCGGCCGACAGCAAAAAGTTAATCTTTCTGCCGTTAGGCAACAACCACGTAGCA
>JBHBVA010000286.1:0-7623 GCA_041793355.1 Bacteroidota bacterium
GCTTACGGTGTTGGGCAAGGCTCTTTTATCGTTCGCATCTGAAAAATAAGTTGTACCTTTGCCCATTCAAAAAAAGTAAAAACGAAAAATTATATGGCTCTTCAATGTGGCATTGTGGGGCTTCCCAATGTGGGAAAGTCCACCCTTTTCAACTGTTTGTCCAACGCTAAAGCACAGTCGGCGAACTTCCCTTTTTGTACCATCGAACCCAACGTGGGTGTTATCACCGTTCCCGACGAGCGATTGAACAAGCTCGCCGAATTGGTTAATCCGCAGCGAATTGTACCCACCACAGTAGAAATTGTGGACATTGCCGGACTGGTGAAAGGGGCAAGCAAAGGCGAGGGCTTGGGCAACAAATTTTTGGCAAACATCCGCGAAACGGACGCTATTTTGCACGTACTCCGCTGTTTCGACGACGACAACATCACGCACGTAGATGGCTCGGTGAATCCCATCCGCGACAAGGAAATTATAGATTACGAATTGCAACTGAAAGACCTCGAAACCATAGAGGCCCGCATACAACGTGTTGAAAAACAGGCAAAGACAGGTGGCGATAAAAACGCCAAAGCCACTTACGATGTGTTGCTCCGCTTCAAAGAAGCATTGGAGCAAGGCAAATCGGCTCGCACCGTAACTTTCGACAAAAAGGAGGACGAAAAAATTGCCCGCGAACTGTATTTGCTCACCTACAAGCCTGTGCTGTATGTGTGCAACGTGGATGAAGCCTCTGCCGTAAGCGGCAACAAGTACGTGGAGCAAGTGCGTGCGGCCATTGCCGACGAAGATGCCGATTTGCTGATAGTGGCTGCAAAAATAGAATCGGAAATTGCCGAATTTGAAACTTACGAAGAGCGACAAGTATTCTTGTCAGAAATAGGTTTGCAGGAGTCGGGCGTGGCTCGCCTCATCAAGGCAGCATACAGCCTGCTCAACCTCGAAACTTACTTTACCTGCGGTGTGCAGGAAGTGCGTGCCTGGACCTACGGGCGTGGCTGGAAGGCTCCGCAATGTGCCGGAGTTATCCATACCGATTTCGAAAAAGGCTTTATCCGTGCCGAAGTGATAAAATATGACGATTTCATTCAGTACGGTTCCGAAACGGCGGTGAAAGAGGCCGGAAAAATGGGTGTAGAAGGCAAAGAATATGTGGTGCAGGATGGCGACATTATGCACTTCCGATTCAATGTTTAATAGAATTTTATAACACATTAAAATACAATGAATTACAAATTAAATTCTTATCTGTCGTTCGACGGAAATTGCGAAGAGGCTTTTAGCCTGTATGCCAAAGCCTTTGGCGGTGAAGCTCGATTTATGCGTGCCGAAGGTGTTCCGGGCATTCCTGCCGAAATGGGCAACAAAATATTGCATACGCAGCTCGAAATAAGCGGAGGCGACACTTTGATGGGCTCGGACAGCTTTCCGATGGAAGGTTCACCCGCCTACCAGCCAGGCAACAATCAAAGTGTGTGCATCACTCCGCCAAGCAAAGAAGAAGCCGACCGCTTGTTTGCCATCCTTAGCGAGGGCGGAAGCAACATCATGCCGATGTCGGAGCAGTTTTTTGGCTATTTCGGGTGCTTTATCGACCGCTTTGGCATCAATTGGATGATAGTTATCCCTAACGAATGCGAAGTGAATAGATAATTATAATAGTTTGAAAAATAGTGTATTATGCGTAAACTTTTTACATTGGCTTTGCTAAGTGCAGCTACCTTTGTGGCTCAGGCACAAGATGTGCCGGTGAAGGACACATCGTATTGGAAACTGTCGGGCGTAACAGGCTTGAATATGTCGCAAGCTACGCTGAAAAATTGGGTTGCCGGTGGCGAAAATTCGGTAGCCTTCAACCTTTATCTGAATGGTTCGCTCAACTACCAAAAGGATAATTGGGCGTGGACAAACGACTTGGTGTTGCAGTACGGACAAATCAAAACCAAATCGGACGGTTGGCAAAAAAGCTCCGACAAAATTTCGCTGACCTCAAAATTGGGTTACAAAATCAAAAACAAATGGTATTATTCGGCACTTTTCGACTACAATACCATCTTTGCCAAAGGCTATGCGTCGGCTGCCAAAACCGATTATATTTCTCGTTTTATGGCACCGGCTTACGTAAACCTTGCTCTTGGTGTGGACTATAAGCCCAACTCGTACTTTAGTGCATTTTATTCGCCGCTGACACTAAACGGAACGTTGGTTACCGACAAAAAACTATCGGATGCAGGTGCTTACGGTGTGGACGCAGGCAAAAAGTCGAAATTTAGCTTAGGTTCGTTGCTTCGCCTTGCCTACAAAAAGGAAGTTGCCAAAAATGTGGACATCGTTTCCACTTTCGACGCATTTACCCCCTATTCGTCCGACTTCGGTAACGTGAATATGAACTGGGATATCCTTGCCAACTTCAAGATAAACAAGGCTTTAACCGCAACGCTGAACACAACTTTCCGCTACTACGATGCCGAAAAATATTTGGACGTGGATACAGGAGAGTTTGGACCCCGTTTGCAGATAAAAAACATCTTCGGATTGGGCGTAGCTTATAAATTCTAAGATTTTTTCACAATAAATTTGCTCAAATCAATGTAATTGCGTACCTTTGCACGCAGATGTTGAAAGAGGGGACAAGAGGAGGCTTAGGCTTCCTCTTTTTCGTCGTATCGGCGGCGAAAAAAGAAGCAGCTTACTCGCAATGGCGAGAAGTGTCCAAAAGTCTTCATCTGTTTGATTTTGATAGAGAGAAAGAATTTTTTATACACACTTTTTGTAGAGTATGATAGACAAAGCATTGCTAACCGACATAGTGGAGAAGCATTTGGTCGATACGGAACATTTTTTGGTAGATGTGCAGGTGCGGCCGGGCAATATTCTGGTGGTGGAAATAGATAACGACAACGGTGTGATGCTGGACGATTGCATCACTTTGAGCAAGCAGATTGAAGCCTCGCTCAACCGTGATGAAGAAGACTTTGAGCTGGAAGTAGGCTCTGCCGGAATTTCGGCTCCGTTCAAGATATTGCGTCAGTACCAGAAGAACGTGGGCGAAGAGGTGGAAGTACTCACCAAAGACGGACGAAAGCTGTCGGGAATATTATCGGCGGCAGAACCCGAACACTTTACGCTCACCATCACCAAAAAGGTGAAACCCGAAGGTGCAAAGCGAAAAATAGAGGTGGAAGAAGACCTCACATTCGCCTATCACGACGTGAAATACACAAAGTGTCAAATCAAGTTCAAATAATACTCACACACAACATACATTCGTAAGAAAAAATATGGCAAAAAAGCAAGTTATCAGCATGATTGATACCTTTTCGGAATTCAAAGAGCTGAAAAACATCGACAAATCAACTATGATAAGCGTTTTGGAGGATTCGTTTCGCAACGTAATTGCCAAAATGTTCGGTTCGGACGACAACTACGACGTAATCATCAACCCCGACAAAGGCGACCTCGAAATATGGCGTACACGCATTGTGGTGGAAGATGCCGAGCTGGAGAACAAAGAAAGGCAAATTCCCCTTTCGGAAGCCAAAGAAAAAGACAGCGACTTGGAAGTGGGCGAAGAATACGTGGAGGAGGTATTTTTTGAAGACTTTGGTCGCCGTGCCATTTTGAACCTCCGCCAAACCTTGGCTTCCAAGATATTGGAACTTCAAAAAGAAAGCCTTTACAACAAATACAAAGAGAAAGTAGGCACCATCGTATCGGGCGAGGTGTACCAAATATGGAAAAAGGAAATGTTGCTTTTGGATGATGAAAAAGAGGAACTTCTGTTGCCCAAAAGCGAACAAATACCCAACGACTACTTCCGCAAAGGTGAGCAAGTGCGTGCTATCGTGGCTCGTGTGGAGAATAAAAACGGAAATCCGAAAATCATCCTGTCGCGTACCTCAAACGTGTTTTTGGAACGCTTGTTCGAGCTGGAAGTACCCGAAATTTTCGACGGACTGATAACCATCCGAAGCATTGCCCGCATACCCGGCGAAAGGGCAAAAGTGGCGGTAGAATCGTACGACGACCGCATAGACCCCGTAGGAGCTTGCGTGGGTATGAAGGGGTCGCGTATTCACGGCATCGTGCGTGAGCTACGTAACGAAAATATAGACGTAATCAACTATACATCAAATATTTCGCTGTTTATACAACGGGCATTAAGCCCTGCCAAAGTATCTTCTATCCGTGTGAACGAAGAAGAAAAACGTGCCGAAGTATTTCTTCACCCCGAAGAAGTGTCGCTGGCAATCGGTAAAGGCGGGCTAAACATCAAGCTGGCAATGATGCTAACAGGTTATACCATAGATGTTTACCGTGATGTGGATGACGTGGACGAAGAAGACATCTACTTAGACGAGTTCCGCGACGAAATAGAGGATTGGGTGATTGAGCAACTGAAAAAAATAGGTTGCGTAACCGCCAAAAACGTACTGCAAACCAGTCGCGAACGACTTATTCAAGAGGCTGACCTCGAAGAAGATACAGTAGATGAGGTTATAGCCATCCTGAAAGCGGAGTTTGAGGACAATGAATAACCTGCAAAGTTGGTAAAGAGCCGAATTCTTAATACCTTTGTGCATCGGCTCATCTACAGGAGCGATGCACAAGTGTTGGGACTTCAAAATGTGGGTACACCGCATAATTATTAAAAGATTGAGAAACAGAAAAATATGGCACAGGAAATAAAAATATTCAAAGTATCCAAAGAACTAAATGTGGGAGTCAGCACGCTTGTTGAATTTCTGCACAAAAAGGGACACACGGCGGTAGAATCGAATCCCAACGCAAAGGTAGATGAAGCTCAGTATCAACTGCTGATGAAGGAGTTTGGCAAAGACAAGCAGGTAAAAGAGCAAACCGAACGTAAAAAGGAGAAAAAAACACGTAGCAAACACGACGAAACAGTTGCCATAGAAGGCTACGAAAAAAATAAAAAAGCGGAAGAGATAAAAACCACCGTTCCACAAGCTCCCAAGCCCAACATTGTGGGCAAAATAGAGCTGGATGCCAAAGGGCAACCGGTGAAAGCTGCTGCAAAAAAAGAAGCTCCCAAAGTGGAAAAGCCCCAAGAAGAGGTTGCCAAACCTGTGGAGGAAGCTCCCAAAGCGGAAGTGACTCCTGCTCCAAAAGCAGAAGAAAAGCCTGCCGTTGCTCCTGTTGCTCAAGAGTCTGAAAAAGTGGCTCAGCCTGCTCCCGAAAAGGTGGAGAAAACCACTCCTGCCCCAACGGCAGAAGAAAAACCTGTCGAAGAGCAAAAACCCAAAGAAGAGCTGTTTCGTGCCTCTACGGCTACGCCCAGCATCAATTTGGTGGTGAAGGGAACTATCGATTTGAGTGCCATCAACGATAAAACACGTCCCAACCCAAAATCGAAAGCTCAGAAAAAGAAAGAACGCATCGAACGTGCTGCCGAAGCGAAAAAAGCAAAAGACGCACAAGCAACCAAACAAGGTGCCAACCATACGCATTCCGGAGCAGATGCCGACAGCGATACAAAGAAAAAACGCAATCGCATCAAGAAGGAAAAAATAGACATCAACACCCACAAGGGTAGCGACAAGAAGAACAAAAAACAACCTGTAAAACAAGCCGTTAGCGAAGAAGACGTGCAAAAGCAGGTGAAGGAAACTTTGGCCCGCCTCACCAACAAGGGTGCGAAAAACAAGGGTGCAAAACACCGTCGCGACAAACGTGAGGCAAACATCCAGCGTCAGCAAGAGGAACTGCAATTGCAGGAACTTGAAAGCAAGATTCTGAAAATCACCGAGTTTGTTACGGCAAACGACTTGGCAAATATGATGGACGTGCCGGTGGTGAAGGTTATTTCCACTTGTATGAGCATCGGTATGATGGTGTCTATCAACCAACGCTTGGATGCGGAAACAATTAACATTGTTGCCGAAGAGTTTGGCTTTGAAACACAATACGTTAGTGCCGAAGTGGTAGAAGCCATCACCGAAGAGGAAGACCGTGAAGAAGATTTGCAGCCACGAGCCCCTATCGTTACCGTGATGGGACACGTGGACCACGGTAAAACGTCTCTGTTGGACAATATCCGCCAAACAAACGTGATTGCCGGTGAGGCAGGAGGTATTACGCAACACATTGGTGCTTATAATGTTAAGTTACCTGACGGGCGTCGCATCACCTTCCTCGATACACCGGGACACGAAGCATTTACGGCAATGCGTGCCCGTGGTGCCAAAGTTACGGACGTGGCAATCATCATCGTGGCAGCCGACGACAGCGTGATGCCTCAAACCAAAGAGGCCATCAACCACGCATCGGCAGCAGGTGTGCCTATTGTGTTTGCTATCAACAAGATAGATAAACCTGCAGCAAATCCCGATAAAATTAAAGAAGAGTTGGCACAAATGAACTACTTGGTAGAGTCGTGGGGTGGTAAATACCAGTCGCAAGAAATTTCCGCCAAGCAAGGTTTGGGTGTGAACGAGTTGCTCGAAAAAGTGTTGCTCGAAGCCGAACTGCTCGACCTGAAAGCCAACCCCAACAAAAAAGCGGTGGGTTCGGTTATCGAGTCGTCGCTGGACAAAGGGCGGGGTTACGTTTCCACCGTGTTGGTAGAAAGCGGAACGCTCAAACAAGGCGACATCGTGCTGGCAGGAACGTTCTACGGACGTGTAAAAGCGATGTTCAACGAGCGTAACCAACGCATACAAGAAGCCTTGCCATCGGCTCCCGCACTTATTTTGGGCTTCAACGGTGCACCGCAAGCCGGCGATAAATTCCACGTGTTGGAAACCGAACAAGAAGCACGTGAGATAGCCAACAAACGCGAGCAGTTGCAACGCGAACAAGGCTTGCGAACGCAAAAAATGCTCTCGCTGGACGAAATTGGTCGCCGTATTGCGGTGGGCAACTTCCAACAGCTGAACGTGATAGTGAAAGGCGACGTGGATGGTTCGGTAGAGGCTTTGGCCGACTCACTCATCCGTCTGTCCACCGAAGAGATACAGGTGAACGTTATCCACAAAGCGGTGGGACAAATTTCGGAGTCCGACATCACGCTGGCGGCAGCCTCCGAAGCCATTGTGGTGGGCTTCCAAGTGCGACCCTCGCAAGCGGCACGCCGCATTGCGGACAAGGAAGGGGTAGATATTCGTTTGTACTCTATCATTTACGATGCTATCGACGAGGTGAAGTCGGCAATGGAAGGTATGCTTTCGCCCGACATCAAGGAAGAAATCACCGCCAACGTAGAGGTTCGCGAGGTGTTCAAAATCACCAAAGTGGGTTCGGTGGCAGGATGTATGGTGAAAGACGGAAAAATCAAACGTTCCAACAAAATCCGCCTTATCCGCGACGGTATCGTTATTTATTCCGGCGAATTGGGGTCGCTCAAACGCTTCAAAGACGATGTAAAAGAGGTGGCATCGGGCTACGAGTGTGGTCTGAACATCGCCAACTACAACGACATCAAGGTGGGCGACATTATTGAAGCATTTGAAGAAATAGAAGTAAAGAAAACACTGTAAATTAGTAACATAAAGTTATTTTAGGGTTAATAAACTAAAGATAGGACTCTCCCTGACCTCTTGTGAAAAAGGTTGGGGAGTTTTTTTGTGTGCATACTCAACGTTTCCCATTGTTCGGGTGGCC
>JBHBVA010000287.1:0-2724 GCA_041793355.1 Bacteroidota bacterium
TTGAGCTTGGACGGAACGGAGTATCCCCGCTTCATCCACGAGGAGGGCGTAACAGACTGGAGCACACACTGTTTTATCCGCAACGAGGCAGGAACCGTGCAATTCTACGCCCTTGTGGACTGGAACGCAACCACCGATTCGGATGGAAATATCTCCCTCCACATCAAAAATTCCACTTTGACACTACAAAACAGTGCGGGTAGCGATGTTACTGCTACTGAAACGCTTCCCAAAGCAGGCGAACGCTGGTACATTGCCGGTATTGCCGGTGGCGGACATTTGTACGACAACAACACACAAGTAGGATTCTGGCCCAATGAAAGCGAAAGTGCCGGCAGTCCTCATCTGGTACGTGTGCCGCTGGCTTTCGGGTGGACACGTTTCACCATCCCATCTAACACGGAACGGGCTCCGCAAATTTCGGTGCAATTCCAACCACAGGGAACGTTGCTGAGTGCTTATGTGAACAACACAAGCGATGCTACGCTGGATGCCGGAATGCGTGTGATTTCCAATGCTATTTCGGTAGATGGGTCTTTCGACTACACTTTGGCAGCCGACAGAGCCACTTACACCTCCGCCCCCAAATGGGCTTTCGGTCATACGTCGGTTTCTACCCGCATTTACTCTCGCAATATTTCCATCCCCGCCAATACCGGAAAAAACTGCTATATGTGGGGTATGCCTCGCACGGAGGCCGAAAAACCCACATCGGGATTCAGAACATACATCGGATTGGCAGGATATGCGGCCATTACGCCCAACAAAATCACACGCACGTTTACGGCAGGAAACACCTATGCAATGCCTGACGTGAACACAAGCAACTTTCGGGTGATGTTCCCTCACGAGCCTCTTACCCAATATAATGTGGCTCCCGATGCTCAAAGCTTTGTAACCACCCAGGCCAACAACGTAAGCGGATTTTGGAACTGGGCGGATGCCGTAGATAAGTTTGAAGGCATTGAAATAGACGGTACAGATTACTATCTGCCATCCATACAGGAACAGAAAGGTTTGATTCCGCCTTACAGCGGTTTACGTGTCCGTTTTTCGGCAACTACAGCTTCGGACGACTACCAAGAAGATGCTTATATAAGCGGATGGAAATTTTCTTTTACTTCCGACTACAGAGGCACCACAAGCGGCATAAGCTATGCACTACGCTTTAAGACGACGGACAACGCTCGTCTCACTGCTGTGCGTTATCAGTATATGAACAACTCTGACGGCGATGGTAAGATGCTGAAAATCACCTATCGTCCGCTGGGACCTTCAGGAGCGGCTACTACCATCACACAAGTGGCAGACGAAACTTACTGGCAAAGCAATACCGATGCCGATGTAACCTTTTATCTGCCCGCATCGGGATATTACACGGCTGATGATGTGCTGACTTTACCAAACACAAATGGTTATTATTGGAGTTCAACAGAACCTACTTCCGTTGTGAGTCCCAATTCATATATGTTGAACTTCCATATCCAATATGCGTCAGGGCAAGGAGCATTTCCAAAAGCCAACAAACAAAATGTACGCTTATTTAAGGTGATTCCTTAAGCGAGAAATATCCCTCCCCCTCTGCGTTTTTGCATTGCCCTATTTCCCGCAGGGCGGAGAGTTTAAAAGTGGTGTTGTTTTTACTGTGGCAATACCCAATATAGAAAAAAAAAAGAGTGAAAAGATGCCTCCGTCATCGGCTTGCGAAAAGTCGGGGCGGGGGTTTTTCAATGTGCTGCAAATGTAGGGGCGTATAATTATGTATCCCTACTTACAATCTACTGCGTAATCCGGGTTTAGATACCTTGTTTGAGATTATTGCATAATACGGCACTCTCTTCGTTGTTTTCTACATTAGCTCTGCTCGCACTGTGTGCATTTACAGGCGTAAACTCCCTTTGCCCTCAGTCTTAATACCTTGCGATTACCGCATTCTTCAAAGTCTGGCAAAATAACAAGCCGTACTTGTCATTTTGGAGCCCGTGAGGGCGGCCTCTGCTTATAGAGCTATCCTGCAAAGTTTCAAAAGGCCCAGAGAAACAAGCCTCCTTTTTGTATATATCCCTAAAAATAAGGACGCTACTTCGCATCTAACTACGAAATAGCGTCCTTATCACTTAGAGCAACGATATTGCTTTATCTCTGTTTTTTCTGCTGCTCGGGACGAGGCAACAACACTTTGCGAGAGAGCTTGAATTTACCTGTTTTGGGGTCGATGTCGAGCAGTTTTACCTGCACTTTGTCACCTTCTTGCAGGCCTGCATCCTCTATTTTTTCGATGCGTTCCCAGCTGATTTCCGATACGTGGAGCAAGCCGTCTTTGCCCGGCATAAATTCGCAGAACACACCGTAAGGCATCACCGAGCGGATGGTAGCATCATACACTTCGCCCACTTCGGGAACAGCCACGATGGCTTTTACTCGAGCTACGGCGGCATCGATAGAGGCTTTGTTGGTTGCCGAAATTTCTACCCGGCCCATACCGTCAATTTCTTCGATGGTGATAACAGCTCCGGTATCCTCCTGAATGCCCTGAATAATTTTTCCACCTGGTCCAATAACAGCTCCGATAAAATCTTTGGCGATGAGGATAACCTCGATACGTGGAGCGTGTGGCTTCAAATCTTCGCGAGGTTCGGCCATTGTATCAGTAATCTTGTTGAGGATGTGCATACGTCCCTCACGAGCCTGACGGAGAGCAGTTTCGAGAATTTCGTACGACAA
>JBHBVA010000288.1:0-2551 GCA_041793355.1 Bacteroidota bacterium
GGCAAAGCAAACTCACGAGCCATGTCGCTTCATTTTTTAGAAGACGTATTGGGCTGGGTGGCGGTGTTGGTTGGCGGTATCGTTATCCACTTCACGGGCTGGGCGTGGATTGACTCGTTGCTTTCGCTGGGAATAGCAATATTCATCTTGTGGAACGCTGTGCCAAACCTTGTTTCGGTGTTTCGCGTGCTTCTGCAACAAGCCCCTAACAATCTTGATGTAAAACAACTGAAACAAGACATTCTGCACGTGAAGCAGGTGCAAAAAATCACACAGATGCACTTGTGGTCGGAGGATGGTATTCACCACATCGCTACCCTGCATTTGCAAGTGGCAAGCGAACATTTGTGCGATGCGGACAACATCAGGCACGAGGTTACACACATTTTGCAAGATGCAGACATACACAACATTACCATACAAATAGAGAGCATTCTATGCGAGCAGTGTAATTATCTCCCCTCTGAGGAAAGATAACGGCAGTACGCAAACAACCGGTAGAAAACATAAAATTGCTACATTTGCGAGTTGGTTGTGGCACGGTGCTACAAGACGAAATAAATAATTGAAAATAAGATATAAAAACAAGAAACAACAATTCTTTCAATGTCAGGAAAAATAATAGTGGCGGGCATCGGACCCGGCGGAAAAGAAGACATTACCCCGGCGGTAATTGATGCTATTGTGGCATCGGATGTAGTGGTGGGTTACAAATACTACTTTCAGTTTGTAGAAAATTTAATCCGCCCCGAAACGCTGTGCGTAGATAGCGGTATGAAGAAGGAACGCGAACGTGCCGTAGAGGCTTTTGCTTATGCCGAGCAGGGCAAAACAGTGTGCGTTATCAGTTCGGGCGACTCAGGCATTTACGGAATGGCTCCGCTTATCTACGAAATGAGGATAGAGCGAAAAAGCAACATCGAAGTGGAAGTGCTGCCCGGCATCAGTGCCTTTCAGAAGGCGGCAGCTTTGCTGGGATGCCCCATTGCCCACGACTTTTGCGTGGTGTCGCTTTCGGACTTGATGACCCCTTGGCTTACCATCGAGAAGCGGGTGGAGGCTGCTGCCATTGCCGACTTCATCACTGCCGTTTACAACCCTAAAAGCAAAGGACGTTACTGGCAGCTGTATCGTTTGCAGGAGTTGTTTTTGAAGCACCGCTCACCCAATACTCCCGTAGGATACGTTCGTCAGGCCGGACGCGAGGAGCAGGAAGTGAAACTGACTACCCTTGCCGATTTCGACCCCGAAGATGTAGATATGTTCACCATCGTGGTGATTGGCAACTCGCAAACATACATCTCGGCCGACGGAAAAATGATAACCCCTCGCGGATATTATCGCGAAACGGAAGTGGAAGATGCCAAAAACATCGGACAGGATATTATGATACGCAGCTTCCGCACCATCGACTCGGAACTGACCAATCGCAACATCCCCTTGGATAAAAAGTGGGCATTGCTGCATGCCATACACACCACTGCCGACTTTGATATGGAAAACATCTTTATTGCCGACGAGGGAGCTGTGGAACGCATCTACAAAGGATATATTGCCGGCAATATAAAAACCATCATCACCGATGTAACAATGGTGGCATCGGGCATCCGCAAAGGTGCATTGGAGCGTTTGGGGATAGACGTAAAATGCTACCTGCACGACCCTCGCGTGGCCGACCTTGCCCGCGAAAAAGGCATCACTCGCACGCAAGCCGGCATCCGTTTGGCAGTGGAGGAACATCCCAATGCCTTGTATGCTTTTGGTAACGCTCCCACAGCTTTGATGGAGCTTGCCGACCTTGTGCAAAAGGGTAAAGCCACACCGGCAGGTATCGTGGCCGCTCCTGTGGGCTTTGTAAATGTGTGCGAATCGAAACAAACGGTAAAACCATTCAAACACATCCCCAAGCTGATTATTGAGGGACGAAAAGGGGGGAGCAATCTTGCCGCCACGCTGGTAAACTCTACCCTCACGTTCGACGATGCGGAGCAATTGCGTCCGGGTAGAGATGTGTAATCGCTGTTTTTTGTCATCCAATCTCCTATTTTTTATTGAATAGCAAATGAAATTTCACGTCATCGGTATCGACGATAGCAGGCACCCTCATCTGTCGCCCAAAGTGCAAGCCATCGTGCAGTCGGCAAAGGTGTTTTCGGGAGGGGTTCGCCATCACGAAATTATGCACCAATATCTGCCGCAAGGCTACCAATGGATAAACATAGTGGTGCCATTGGAAAAGGTATTTGAACAATACGATGCTCACAGCCAAGTGGTGGTATTTGCCTCCGGCGACCCATTGTTTTTCGGTTTTGCCAACACTATTTTGCGGATGCGTCCGCAGGCCGAAGTGCAGGTTTATCCGTTCTTCAACTCGTTGCAACTGTTGGCACACCGCTTGTTGCTGCCTTATCAGGATATGCACATCGTTTCGCTTACGGGACGTCCCTGGCCTAAGTTCGACGAAGCCCTGATTGAAGGCAAGGAGCTGATAGGTGTACTTACCGACAACAAGTTGCATACCCCTGCCAGCATCGCCCAACGAATGTTGGAC
>JBHBVA010000289.1:0-3131 GCA_041793355.1 Bacteroidota bacterium
CCGGCTCACGCCGCTTTGCTCGAAACTTTGGGACAGCTGGTTACCCTCGTGGTCATCTACATCCTTATATGCACCACACAGGGTTCGCTCACCAAACTTGCTTGGGCTTTGAGCCTTTCGCCGTTGGCTGTTTTTATAATTGCCTCCGATGTTGTATGTTTCGTTAATCTTTCCGTTGTGGAAAATCACGTCAATGGCACGAGCGTGGTCCACCACATACAGCCAATCGCGAACGTTTTCGCCCTTGCCATACACGGGTAGCGGTTTTCCTTGACGTATATTGTTGATAAACAAGGGGATGAGTTTTTCGGGGAACTGATACGGACCATAGTTGTTCGAGCAATTGGTTACTATGGTTGGTAGCCCGTAAGTGTCGTGGTAAGCCCGCACAAAGTGGTCGCTACTTGCTTTGCTGGCAGAGTAGGGGCTGTGTGGGTCGTACTTGGTAGTTTCGGTGAAGAACGTTCCGTCAAACTCCAGCGAGCCGTAAACCTCGTCGGTGGAGATGTGATAAAAACGTTTGCCTTCGTACTTTTCGGGTAAGGTGTCCCAATACACTTTTGCCGCTTGCAACAACGCCAGTGTTCCCATCACGTTAGTTTGTGCAAAGGTAAAAGGGTCCTTTATGCTTCTGTCCACGTGGCTCTCGGCAGCCAAGTGTATTACGCTGTCTATCTGATGCTTATGAAAAAGCTCTTGCATTGCTTCGTAATCGCAGATGTCCGCTTTTACAAACGTGTAGTTTGGAGCATTTTCCACATCCTTCAGCGTAGCCAAATTGCCTGCATAGGTCAATTTGTCAAGGTTGATTATTTGATAATCAGGATATTTATTTACAAAAAGGCGAACTACGTGGCTGCCAATAAATCCGGCTCCTCCGGTAATGAGAATATTACGTTTCATAATGTGATTGTGTACTAAAGTGTATGTTATTTAAAGCTTCCCATCTCCTGCAAACATCTTTGCAGCGAATGTTTCCAATAAGGAACTTCTATGCCGAAAGTCTGCTTTACTTTCGTTTTGTCCAGTACCGAAAAATGGGGGCGTTGCACCTTGCTCGGAAATTCGTTGCTGTGGCAAGGTTGAATACGGCAACGGGTGTTGCCTGCTTGCGATGCAATTTCCTGTGTGAAGTCGTACCACGAACATACTCCCTCGTTGCTGTAATGGTACACACCTTGTTTGTGTAACTGTTCAGTATCAATTATATAGGCAATAAGCTGAGCCAAGTCTGCTGCGTGTGTAGGAGTACCCACTTGGTCGAACACAACGTTCAAGCTCTCCCGCTCGGCTGTGAGGCGGAGCATCGTTTTTACGAAATTGTTGCCAAATGCAGAGTAGAGCCAAGCCGTTCTGAATATCAAATGTTTTGCTCCTACCTCTTGAATGGCACGCTCACCATCCAACTTGGTTTTGCCGTATGCACCCAGCGGATTGGTTGCCCAGTCCTCTTGGCAAGGAGTATTTTTATCTCCCTGAAACACGTAGTCGGTGGAGATGTGTATGAGTGTGGCATCTACCTCTTTGGCAGCAACGGCAAGGTTGCGGACAGCCAAATGGTTGATAAGATTTGCCGTTTCGGTGTCGTCTTCTGCCTTATCCACGTTGGTGTAAGCGGCACAATTGACAATTATCTGAATCTGCTCGTCTGCAACGATGGCTTTTACGGCATCGAGGTTGGTGATGTCCAGTTCGGCAACATCCGTGAAAACGAAACGGTGTTGGCTATCCACAGCCACCTTTCGCATTTCGTTGCCCAACTGTCCGTTTGCCCCTGTTATTAGTATGTTCATAACTAATCGTTTGTTACGTTATTGATACAAATTGTCCGAGAATGCAAAAGGCGAATCCAAGTCTCGTAAAGGGAGGCTTCGTTTATCCTTTTCCGACAGAAGTATTTTATCAATGGCTATACGCCAGTCGATACCCAATTGAGGGTCGTTCCATGCTACAGAGCCTTCGTATTGTGGTGCATAATAGTTGTCGCACTTGTATTGGAAAATTGCCTCCTCGCTCAGCACGGCAAACCCGTGAGCAAACCCACGTGGGACAAAGAATTGGCGTTTGTTTTCCTCCGTAAGCTCTACGGCAACGTGTTTGCCAAAAGTGGGAGACCCCTTGCGGATGTCCACTGCCACATCAAGCACGGCACCTTTTATCACACGTACCAATTTGCTTTGGGCAAATGGCGGAGCCTGAAAGTGCAATCCTCGTACCACTCCGTATGAGGATTTGCTTTCGTTGTCTTGTACAAATCTGGTTTTCAGTACTTTTTCTTCGAATTCACGTTGCGAAAACGACTCGAAAAAATAGCCTCTGTCGTCCTTGAAAATACGAGGTTCGATAATAACCAATCCCTCAATATCTGTTTTTATAACTTCCATAAAGTAAGTGTTTTATTTGCTTTGTTCTGCCAAGCGGATGAGATGCTGACCATATTGGTTTTTCTTCATCGGCTCTGCCAAGCGGAGCAAATCTTCTTTTGTAATCCAGCCGTTGCGGAAAGCAATCTCCTCTAAGCACGCTACTTTGAGGCCCTGACGTTTTTCTATCACTTCGATGAATGTGGAGGCTTCCGACAGAGAGTCGTGCGTGCCGGTATCTAACCAAGCAAAGCCCCTTCCAAGCAATTGAACTTTTAGCTCTTTATCTTCCAAAAAACGTTGATTTACAGTAGTTATTTCCAATTCACCTCGTGCTGATGGTTTAATGTTTTTGGCTACATCTACTACCTTATTGGGGTAAAAGTACAATCCTACCACCGCATAGTTCGATTTCGGATTTTGGGGCTTTTCTTCGATGGAAATCACATCACCGTTGTCCGAAAATTCTGCTACACCATAGCGTTCGGGGTCGCTCACATAATAGCCGAACACAGTCCCTTTTTTCTCTTCTTCGGCAGTACGAACAGCTTCTGCCAACATTTTCGAAAAGCTTTGTCCGTAAAAAATATTGTCGCCCAGCACCAAACAGGCCGAATCGTTACCAATAAATTTTTCGCCGATGATAAATGCTTGAGCCAAGCCGTCGGGTGAGGGTTGTTCGGCGTATTCAAACTTCACACCGTAATCCGAACCATCGCCCAAAAGACGTTGAAAGCCGGGCAAGTCGTGCGGTGTGGAGATGATGAG
>JBHBVA010000290.1:0-4358 GCA_041793355.1 Bacteroidota bacterium
TCGTCCTGCGAATCATCTGGCGAGCGGAAGTTTCTCCACAGTAACCACCATTCCGCCTTACAGAACGTACAACAGCACGGCTAAAACGGCGGCGGTTACCCGCACCAGAGCGTATGCAAATGCCATAGGGTACCCAACAACCGTGTATGTGGAAAGACCGATAATGCCGATAGAGTATGTAACCGAATATAATTTGGCAGGTGGAACATACTCAATAGTACCCAACAGCAGTACACTTATCACTCCCGCTAACGGTTCGGCAGGCAATTTACGATGGGCTGCAAGCCACGCCAACAACGAATCGGCCTACTACAACTGGTTCGTAGCCACCGGTATAACTCACACTCAAAACCCATCGGGCAATAATTTGATGAACGAAAGCATCACTGACGAAACCGGCACTTACGTGCTTAGTACCAAGTACCACCTGCCAAGTGTAGAGGAATGGTGGGGTGTTTTTCCCGCTGGCTCTTATGTGAATTTTGACGGAACAAAAAGTAATAGCACACTTAAAAGAGACCCTATGGTGGTAAATGGAATAAAGCGTACCTACAGTGCACAATTTTCCGATGCTGTGCAAGTGGGCGACGATGCTGTGGTATATGCTCTCCGTTTTCAAAAAGCATCCGGAATTACGCCATACACACTATCAGTTTACAATGAAGCGTCTCGTACTTACGAGTTGGCTACCAACAACGGTATGGTGTGTGCTTATCGTTATCGCCGTGTAGGGGCAGTCTCCAAATGGGAAGAAGCCGCAGGTACTACAAATCCTAACGAACATATAGATGGCCACTACAAAGTGGATGTGGTGTACTTAGGCGAAAGCTCTATGACTTTACAAAATTTAGCTTCACAATCAGAATCGTGGTGGGCCAATGGTATTAGTCGTGTTTTCCCCGCTTGTGGTTACTTAAGAAATCAAACACTGCTACTTCGTGGTGCACATGTAGGACTAATATCCTCAACACGTTACGATGAATTTGGTAGCTATTATCCACGAGGATTCTACTCTCAAATAGGAACCGTAAACGGACATCAGGTAGAAAGTGGTGTTATGCCCGTCCGTCTATTCAAAAACAGCGTAGAATAAAAAATATCCCTCCCCTCCTGCGTTTTTGCATTGTCCATTTCCCGCAGGGGATGGAGGTCAGGGTATTGTTTTACTGTGGCAATACCCCGCGTTTGAAAAATAGAAAAGGGTGAACAGTGCCTCCGCCATCGGCTTGCGAAAAGTCGAGGCGGAGGTTTTTATTTGATACTTATGAACGCAAACAAAAAAAGAGGAATGTTTGTTTCAAATAAACATCCCTCTTTTATCGGTTTAATATAAACTTAATATCCTTTTACAATTGTTTGGGTATCAAGAGCAATCATCAATTCTTCATCGGTAGGCACTACCAATACTTTTACTTGCGATGAGGCTGTACTAATAGTAGCCTCTTCACCACGAACAGAATTGGCAGCTTCATCTATCTGCACGCCCATAAACTCTAAGTTTTCGGCAATGCGTGTCCGCGTAGTGCAATCATTTTCGCCAATACCCCCCGTAAACAAGATAATATCTACACCACCCATTTCGGCAGCATAAGCACCGATGTATTTACGAATACGTTGTACAAACATATCAAAGGCAAGTTTGGCACGCTCGTTGCCGGCTTCTACCGCCGCACGAAGTTCACGCATATCCGACGAAACGCCCGACACGCCGGCCAATCCCGACTTTTTGTTGATAAGTGTAGAGGCTGCTTTCACATCCAAGCCCTCTTTATCCATCAGATAAAGCAAAGCTCCGGCATCAATATCACCACAACGTGTTCCCATCAGCACACCTTCCACAGGGGTCAGCCCCATTGAGGTATCTACTGATTTGCCCTCTGCTACTGCCGCCAAAGAACAGCCATTGCCCAAGTGGCACGAAATGATTTTCGCCTTTTCGTAAGGAATGCCAACCATCTCGGCAGCACGCTTACTCACATAACGGTGGCTTGTGCCGTGAAATCCGTAGCGACGGATAGCATATTTTTCGTAAAGCTCGTAAGGCAAACCATACAGATAGGCTTCGGGCTTCATCGTTTGGTGAAATGCCGTGTCGAACACACCCACCTGCGGAATGTCGCCCATCAGTTTGGTTACGGCTTCTACACCTTCTATATTGGCGGGATTGTGTAGTGGTGCAAGGTCGATACACTCTCGCACCTGCTCCAACACTTCGGGAGTGATGTGTACACTTTGGTTGAATTTTTCGCCACCGTGCACCAAACGATGTCCTACGGCATCAATTTCACTCAAAGAGTGGATGCAACCATATTCGGGATGTACCAAAGCATCCAAAATAATATTTATACCTATTTGATGGTCAGGTACATGCACTTCAGAAGCATGTTTTCCGCCATCAGCTTTTTTTATCGAAAATTCGGATTGGGGCAAGCCTATCTTTTCCACAATACCTTTGGTGAGAATAGCATTGGTTGCCATCTCGAAAAGCTGAAATTTGATGGAAGAGCTTCCACAATTCAATACAAGAATCTTCATAATCTTTATTGTTTTAATCTTTCTGCGGGAAAGATGTTATATAATTGATAGCCGGCAAGACTATCGGTTTACTTGTTGGCTTTTGCTTCAATGGCCTGTATGGCGGTAACTGCTACCATTTTGTAAATATCATCTACCGAGCAACCACGCGATAAATCGTTTACGGGAGCAGCCATACCTTGCAACACCGGCCCTACGGCTTCGGCACCGCCCAAACGTTGCACCAGCTTGTAAGCGATGTTTCCCACCTCTAAAGTAGGGAAAACCAGTACGTTAGCTTTTCCTGCTACACTGCTTTCGGGAGCTTTTTGTGTAGCCACCGATGCCACCAAAGCCGCATCGGCCTGCAATTCGCCGTCGATGCTCATATCGGGAGCAAGACTTTTGGCAAGTGTTGTAGCTTCAATTACTTTGTCCACCGACGCATCTTTGGCACTTCCCTTTGTTGAAAACGAAAGTATAGCCACATTGGGGTCTATTTTGAACAAACCTTTTGCCGTATGTCCCGATGCAACGGCAATGCTTGCCAGTTGTTCGGCTGTAGGATTAGGCGTTACGGCACAGTCTGCCACCACTATCATTCCCTCTTTTCCGTATTCGGGGTATTTGGTAATCAGAATAAAAGCTCCGGAAACCACATTTATGCCGGGGGCAGTTTTTATTATTTGCAAAGCAGGACGCAACACATCGCCCGTAGTATTTTGGGCTCCGGCAATTTCACCGTCGGCATCACCGTTTTTTATCATCAAGCACCCCAAATACAAAGGATTTTCAACCAACGCCTCGGCCTGCTCCAAGGTCATACCTTTGGATTTTCGCAGTTCGAACAGCAAATTGGCATACACACTTTTCTTCTCGTTGTTTTTCGGGTCTATAATGGTAGCTTTCGCCACGTTTTGTAGCCCGGCCTGAGTGGCCAATGCTAATACCTCAGTGGGGTTACCAATCAGAATGATGTCTGCTACTCCGTCAGCTATCAGCCTGTCTGCTGCAGCTAAAGTCCGTTTTTCAGTGCCTTCGGGCAACACGATGCGTTGCCTGTCAGTTTTAGCTCTTGCGATAATTTCGTCTATTATTCCCATATACTTTTTTGTACGCTATAATCTTAATTCCTACCTATTGATAGTTTTGCAAAGATAGCGTTTTTTGTCAAATGGACTTGGCAAAAAAGTAGAAATATTCTCCATCGGACATTATTTTTTTGTCCTTTGGGGGAGAAATATCTACCCCTTTCTTATAAAAAAGGGGCAGAAGAAGCATTTATTGCACTATTCGTCTAAATCTGTGCAATATATGAAGTAGGGTAGGGGAATCTTTTTTTGACAATCAAGCCTATATTTCTATATCTTCTCCGCTATTTTATAACTGTTTCGCTCCTGTGAATTGCGACTGATTAGCTCCCCTAAAAAGCCCGCAAGAAACAATTGTGTACCCAAAATCATTGATGTAAGTGAAATGTAGAAATACGGCGAATCGGTAACCAAACGATAATTTTGCCCTACGTACATCGCATAAAGTTTGGTGGCACCAACCACGATGCTTGCAATAAAGCCCAGCAAAAACAACAGAGTGCCCAACACACCAAAAAAGTGCATCGGCTTTCGCCCAAAACTCGATAGAAACCAAAGGGTTAGCAAATCAAGGTATCCGTTGAAAAAGCGACTAAAGCCAAATTTGGATTTGCCGTATTTGCGAGCTTGATGTGCCACCTCTTTTTCGGCTATGCGGGTGAATCCTGCAATTTTTGCCAAATAGGGTATGTAGCGGTGCATATCATTATACACCTCTATTTGTTTTACAAGCTCTTTACGATACGACTTTAA
>JBHBVA010000291.1:0-3190 GCA_041793355.1 Bacteroidota bacterium
GAAGGATTGCTGGGCAAATATTTGGGAAGCTATCCCGCCCGCCTGGGACTGGCTTGGCACGAGTTTGTGGATATGGGACGCGAGCATCCCGGCACGGACGAAAAGTTCAGTATGAGTGCCTTTGCTCTGAACACTTGTTTGGCGGCCAACGGAGTAAGCTATCTTCACGGAGTGGTATCGCGAGATATGTTCCGTCCGATATGGAGCGGCTATTTTCCGGAGGAGCTGCACGTAGGTTATGTAACCAACGGTGTGCATATGCCCACGTGGACTTCACGCGAGATGAAGGCTTTGTACAACAAAGCATTTAGCAAAAACTTCCTCAGCGACCAATCGAACGAAAACATTTGGAACGACATCTACAAAGTGGCCGACGAGGAGTTGTGGGCGGTGCGTCAAACGTTGAAAAAACGCCTTATCAGCTACGTAAAAGCACAACTCGAAAACAACCTCTCCAAAGAGAGCCGCAAGCCGTCGGAAGTGGTGGAGTTGGTAAAACAAATCCGTCCCGATGCCCTTACAGTGGGTTTTGGTCGCCGTTTTGCTACCTACAAACGGGCTCACCTGCTGTTTACCGACTTGGAGCGTTTGTCTAAACTGGTAAACAATCCCGAACGTCCTATCCAATTCCTCTTTACGGGTAAGGCTCACCCTGCCGATGGTGGCGGACAAGGGCTTATCAAGCACATCATCGAGATTTCGAAGCGTCCCGAATTTTTCGGAAAAATTATTTTCCTCGAAAACTACGATATGCAGTTGGCAAAACGCCTTATTTCGGGGGTAGATGTATGGTTAAATACGCCTACTCGTCCGCTTGAGGCCTCCGGTACATCGGGCGAAAAGGCCGAAATGAACGGTGTACTCAACTTCTCGGTATTGGACGGATGGTGGTACGAAGGCTATCGCGAAGGAGCCGGATGGGCTTTGACAGACAAACGCACCTACACCAATCAAAGCTATCAGGACGAGCTGGATGCTTCCCTCATCTACAATATCTTTGAGAACGAAATCATTCCGCTTTACTATGCGAAAAACGAAAAGGGATATTCTGAAGGATGGATGCAGTATGTGAAAAATTCCATCGCCCGCATCGCTCCGCATTACACAATGAAGCGAATGATTGACGACTACATCGAGCGTTTTTACAAGCCGTTGCAAGCCCGTCACAAGTTTGTGGCAGCCAACCATTTCGAAAAGGCTCGCGAGCTGGCAGCCTGGAAAGAGGAAACGGCAGCCAAATGGTCGTTACTGAGTGTAGATTCGGTAGAAATGACGCAAGGCGAAGCAATACGAGAACACGGCACTTGGCACCTGAAAGAGGGCGAAACCTACACCGGCAGAGTGGTGTTGGACAAGAAAAATATCTTGGGTGGCATAGGGCTCGATTTGGTTTGCACCACGTTCGACAAGGCTACCAATAGCGATAAATTCCTGTCGTCGTCGCCTTTCACGCTGGTAAAAACCGAAGGTTCAAAACTCTATTTTGAAATCAACTTTGAGCCGAACACCAACGGGGCAGCTAAGTTTGCATTCCGAGCTTATCCTACGCATCCCGATATGGCTCATCGCCAAGACTTTGCGTATGTGTATTGGTTTTAGCAGTTGCTAAACGCCATAACCCTTAATAAAATAGCGTGCTGTCGGCAGTCGGAATATCTCCGGTTGCCGATTGCTTTTTGCACAAACGCCGATTTTTCGGACAGATAGCCACCGAATACAACAAAATTCTTAACTTTGTCCTCCGCTGATTGTGGCTACAGTTAGTTACAATCGCTCACAAAATTCAATACGCTTTTTTAATAATATGTACAAATCCACACTAATGACCTTGGCACTAAGCACCGGCTTGCTGGCAAGCACTCCCGCCGAAGGCGGAAACATCTCCCCGATAGGGAAATCGAACCCTACCGTTGTAAACGGGTTGCTTACCCCCGAAATTTTACACAGCTTTGGCAGAGTAAGCGATGTCCAACTTTCGCCCGACAAATCGCAACTGCTGTACGGTGTTACCTACGTAAGCATCGAACAAAACAAGACAAACCGCGAGCTATTTGTGATGAACACCGATGGTTCGAACAAACGACAAATTACCCGCACACCGCACAGCGAACGAAATGCGATGTGGGTACAATGCGGTAAGAAAATCGCTTTCCTCAGTAACGAAAGCGGTAGTAGTCAGATACATCTAATGAATCCCGACGGCTCCGAACGGGTGCAAGTGAGCCGCATAGAAGGTGGCATTTCGGGCTTCTTGTTTTCGCCCAACGACAACAGAGTACTGTTTTACAAGGAGGTAAAAGCCGGAAAACGGACGGCTGACCGTTATCCCGACTTATCGAAAGCTACGGGACGTATCATCGACGACCTGATGTACAAACACTGGGACACGTGGGTGGAGGAAGTGCCACACACCTTCGTTGCCGACTTTGACGGCACATCGCTGAGCAATATTACCGACCTGCTGGAAGGAGAACCTTACGAGGCTCCGATGTTGCCACACGGAGGCATCGAGCAATTGGCTTGGAGCCCCGATGGCAAACGCATTGCCTACACCTCCCGCAAAAAGGTTGGAATGGAGAAAGCAATTTCCACAAATTCAGATATTTACATTTACGACATAGAAACACGAACCACGCACAACATCACCGAAGGGATGATGGGATACGACATGAACCCCTGCTTTTCGCCCGACGGCAAAAAAATTGCGTGGCAAAGTATGGAACACGACGGATACGAATCGGATAAAAACCGATTGTTCGTTATGGACTTGTCCACAGGCAAAAAAACTGACCTTACAGAACATTACGACGACAATATAGATTTTTTTGATTGGACAGCGGACAGCAAAAACTTTTACGTGATTTCTTGCGTGAAAGCTCGCAAGCACATCTATTTCTTGGAAACAAAGAGCAAGAAGTTATCCGCCATCACAACAGGCGACTACGACTATACCTCGCTGTCGCAAATTGATGCAGAAACACTCATCGCCATTCGTCGCTCGCTTAGCAAACCCGACGAAATTTATGCCGTAAACACCAAAAGCGGAAAAGCTACCGAATTGAGCTTTGAAAACCAACATATTCTTTCGCAACTGACAATGGGCGAAGTGCGAGAACGTTGGATTGACACCACCGACGGCAAAAAGATGTTAGCGTGGGTGATACTTCCTCCGAATTTCGACGAGAATAAA
>JBHBVA010000292.1:0-2797 GCA_041793355.1 Bacteroidota bacterium
CACCCAACCAAATTTGGCCCGACGTTTTTTTTTTTTGCTTTGCACGCCGTTTCTTCAAAAGCTCCCCCTGCGGGGAAAGATAAGACAATCGGCACAAGCGAGTTAATTCACAGTAATTCAACCAATTATTTCTTGTATGTATGTAAAGCAAGCAAAAGAAAACTACATTCCGCCCGCTGCGGAAACACAAAGTGCCGTGCCTTGCCTGAGTGTGCTAACAAGCATCTCGATGACCGCAGGCATTAACGACTTTGGTGCACCCGGTTCGGGCGTGGGAGACTTCGGAACCTTTGGTTCAGGGGTCGGAGATTTCGGAACAGGAGGCTCTTCTGTAGGGGACTTTGGTACGGGTAGCTCATCCGTAGGAAGCTTTGGCACTGGTAGCTCCGATGTGGGCAACTTCACAACAGGCAGTTCGTCCGTAGGTAATTTCGGGCGAGGCGAGTAAGAAACAAACTTTTTTATTTTAAACTCAAAAAACAGAAAGAAAAGATGAAACTTAAACATTTATTTTTCAACGCATTAGCCGTAATGGCTTTTGCCGCTTGTAGCAACGAGGCGGAGGAGATAAAGCCCGCAGAAAAAGCAACAACGGCTACATTGGAGCTGGATATGACAGGACAATACGGTGGTGGAAGCTCCGACCAAACACGTGCTTTGAGCTTGGACGGGTCGGAGTATCCACGCTTCATTCACGAAGAGGGCGTAACAGACTGGAAAACACACTGTTTTATCCGAAACGAAGAGGGAACTGTACAATTCTACGCCCTTGTGGACTGGAACGCAACTACCGATGCGGACGGAAACATCTCTCTACACATCAAAAATTCCACTTTGACACTACAAAACAGTGCAGGTAGTGATGTTTCTAATACAGAAACACTACCCAAAGCGGGCGAACGTTGGTACATCGCAGGTATTGCAGGTGGCGGTATATACGATGAAGCTACATCATCAGTTTCTTTCGGATCCAACGCTGATTTAGAACGCAGCCTATCCCCATATCAAAGCCGGATTCCGCTATCTTTCGGATGGACACGCTTTACCATCCCTACCAACATGCAACGTGCTCCACAAATCGTGGTACAATTCCAACCACAGGGTTCACTGGTGAGCGTACGTGTGAACAACAAAACCAATCTTTACGGAAAAGCATTGCACGCTGTTGTCAGGGTAAAATCCAATGCACTTTCTCACAACGGATTGTTCGACTATTCGCTGGAAGCCACACGTTCGGAATATGCCACTTCACCTAAGTGGGTGTTTACCAACGAAACAGCTACCACCGAAGACTCGTATCGCCAGATACACATAGATGCCAACACTGCGGCCAACTGCTACGTGTGGGCTATGCCTCGCACTACAGCCCCCGCAGAAGGCTTTAGCACCACTGTAGGCTTGGGCGGATACGACTACTTTACCGAAGGTTCCACCTCCGAAAAGCCGGCAGCCATTACCAAAGCCTTCCAAAAAGGAAGCACATATATGGCCCAAGCCGTAGATGTAGGTAGAGCATATTTGCCACAAGAATTCATTACTACCCACAACGTAGCCCCCGACGGACAAAGCTTTATGACACACAGCGGAAATGCTGGAAGCGGATACTGGAACTGGACCGACGCTGTAGCAAAGTTTTCTAACATCACTATTGATGGAAAAGGCTATCACCTGCCCAATATGGTGGAGATGAGAGTTTTATTCCCTCCATATAAATCAGCTCCTCAATACGTGAATTTTAATACAACAGAGGTAAGCCAATCACCCTATCAGGAAGCTATTTATATCGACGGACTCTATTTAAGGACTACTTCACACTTTAAAACAGTTGGTGGTATAACGTATGCTGTTCGTTTTGGAACACCTGATGGGGATTACACTCGCCTCACGGCTTGCCGCTTTGCTCGTGTGGCCAACAATATGTCGCCCGGACTGCAAAAGACGGTTGTTACCTTCCGCCATTTAGGTGTGGAAACATCGGTAGATGATGTTGCTTCAGAGGCCTACTGGCAAAGCAACACCGAAAACGATGTTACAATAGAAATACCTATATCTGGAAGAAAAAATGCTGCCGGTGTAGCTGAAAACTTTGGTGTTATATCAGAATATTGGTCAAGTTCACCAGCTTCAGAAACCACTGCTTGGAGAGCTTTTGGTACTTCACTGATGACTGGTAATATCGAGAATCAAATGACCATCCGCTTATTTAAAAATAGTGTAGAATAAAAAAGCACATTCCCTCCCCCCTGCGTTTTTGCATTGCCCGTTTCCCGCAGGGGATGGAGGTCAGGGTATTGTTTTTACTGTGGCAATACCCCGCGTTTGAAAAATAGAAAAGGGTGAAACAGTGCCTCCGCCATCGGCTTGAGAAAAGTCGAGACGGAGGTTTTTCAATGTGTTGCAATGATAATCATTCGGGGGTAAACGTAGGGGCATATCGCATACACCCTAACCAATAATTTGTATAAACTCCTATTTTTCAATGAACTACAAACACAAAAGCGTATCGTAATACCTACCGGACAAAAGTAGCGGCGTATTGAATACGCTCCTACCTGTAATATATTGAACCCAAATTACGCAATAGGGATTCTTTTGCGATTATAAGAGCAATTTCAACCAATATTCGCTGTAAAAAAAATTGTTTCAGAATGTAATCACTTGATTTACAGCGGAATCTGGGTTCAAACACAAATACTCGATTGATTTCCTGAAAGAGAATTGTAATTCCCTTTTCTCCTTCGGAGACAGTCGGGATGGTGGGGAAAGGAAATAGAGGAAGAGGAAAAAAGGGGGAAAA
>JBHBVA010000293.1:0-3965 GCA_041793355.1 Bacteroidota bacterium
GTTTGCACGTGGTGATAGTGTATGCTGTAATTGCTCATTTGCTTTTCTTCCTGCCTCGTAGCAGGCGTTGGATTGTTGCGAAGCAACTGATAATCATACTTCTGTTGTGGGGCTATGCCGGTATCACCGGACTTGCTCCGGCTGTGGTGCGTGCCTCGTTGATGCTCACGGCATATAGTGTCTCCGAAATGTTGGGGCGACGTACTTTTTCGTACAATACGATATTTTTTGCCGCCTTTGCAATGCTGTTGTATAGTCCGTTTACGTTGTACAACATTGGTTTTCAGCTTAGTTTTGGAGCCGTTTTGGCTATGATGTACTATCTTCCGCTAACGGAAAAGTGGTTGCCTGTCCGTAACCCGGCTCTGCGATGGCTCAGAGATTTGATTGTAGTATCCGTTGCCGTACAATTGGGTATGGGAGCCTTGTGTATCCACTATTTCGGTACGTTTCCGGCCTATTTTTTACCAGCCAATTTGGTGATTGTACCTCTTTCTACAATTATCATTTATGTGGCTGTGGCACTGCTTGTTGTGTTTGGAGTCGGACTTCTTGCTCCGGCTGTAGAGCAAGCTGTGATGCCTGTTTTCTCCTTTGTTCTGCAGAAGCTATTGTGGGCACTCACTTGGGTGGTTCAATACATCGAACAATTACCTTATGCCACGTTGGAAGGATGGAATATCAATCTTTGGCAAGCGTTTTTTATAACAATTTTCTTTGCTTTTCTATTTTTGTTTTTGAATACCTACAAAGCTCGGCATCTGCAAGTTACTTTATTGGTGTTGCTGGCCTTATCGGTTAGCTACTTTCCCGTTTTCACTCCTGCTTCCGACCCCCGACTGTATATTTTCAATCGGTCTCATCGGTTCGAGCTAGGAAGAGTGCAACAACCTCCTTTTGTGGTAGATAGCCTAACCCAAAAGCAAAGCGTCTATTTCCCTCAAGCGGATAGTGTGCGTATAGCCGTAGTGCGTTCGGATGCTTGGATGCGAAAGCAAAGTACACAGCCTTTTGAGGTGGATTTGTTGGTGCTTACAAATGGCGACTCGCTGTCTCTCTATCACTTAACCAAAATATTCAGTCCTCGTAAGGTCGTTTTAGACGGCTCTTTATCGGCTCGTGATGCCCGCCGTTTGCAACGCCAATGCACAAAACTTGATTTGCCTTTTCACAATAGTCGCGAGGAGGGAGCAATGGTTGTAACATCCGAAAGATGACGATTTTTGTTCCGAAGTTAAGGATGAAAGATATAGGATACTTTACGAAAAAAGTATTAACTTTGCCAGCTCAATGAGTTATGCTTTTCCCTATAGGCGAAAAGTTGTGATGAATATGATAACAAACATAATAGCAGAAGATAGCATCCAGCAACTGCAACAACTTGTAAAACAGAGCAATAACATTGCTATTGTAACTCACGTTTCTCCCGATGGCGATGCCATTGGTTCCACTTTGGGGCTACAACACTATTTGGCGGCTTGCGGTAAAAAATCGCAGATAGTAGTGCCCAACTCTTTCCCCCACTATTTGAAGTGGTTAGAAGGTGCCGAAAAAATCACACAGTACGATTATCACCCCGCTTATGCCACAAGCGTTATCAATACAGCCGATTTAATTTTTTGCTTGGACTTCAACGTTTTAGCTCGGATTAAGGAGTTAGGCAATTTGGTGCGTACCTCATCGGCAGCAAAGGTGCTTATCGACCATCATCCGTACCCCGAAGCGTTCGCCAATGTTTGTATTTCGCATCCCGAAATATCATCTACCAGCGAGCTCATTTTTAGGTTGATTCATCAATCGGGCGACGAGGCCGATATTACAACTCCCTGTGCAGAAGCCATATACACCGGGATGATGACCGATACGGGAGCTTTTACCTACAACTCGAACAATGCCGAAATTTATTTTATTGTGGGCGAGTTGTTGCGGAAAGGAGTAGATAAAGACCAAATTTACCGAAACGTGTTCAACAATCATTCAGCCGACCGCTATCGGATGATGGGCTTTCTGTTGAGCGAACGAATGAAGATTTACCCCGAATTACAGACAGCTCTGCTGTGGCTTAGCAAATCGGAACAGGAGCGTTTTAATAATCAAAAAGGTGATACTGAGGGATTTGTAAACATGCCTTTGAGCATTAAAGGCATTCGCTTTTCGGCTTTCTTTCGGGAAGACACAGACCTGATAAAAATCTCGTTCCGGAGCGAAGGAAATTTTCCTGCCAATAGTTTTTCGAGCAGGTATTTTGGTGGCGGAGGGCACTTGAATGCTGCCGGAGGTGAATTTTACGGCCCTCTCGAAGAAGCTTTGCAACGCTTTGAGGAGGTATTGCCCGGCTTTTGTGCCGAACAAAATAAATAGGAAAGAATATTATAACTAAATAATTTACACGCAATTATGTCATTGATTAAATCGATTTCGGGAATTAGAGGTACCATCGGCGGTGCCGTTGGCGAAGGGCTTAACCCTTTGGATACCGTAAAATTTGTAACGGCGTATGCAACGTTCATCAAACGCACCACTAAAATCACGTCTAACAAAATTGTGGTAGGTCGTGATGCACGTATTTCGGGTGCTATGATGGAGCAACTTGTGGTAGGTACGCTGATGGGAGTAGGTTTTGACGTAGTAAACATCGGTTTGGCAACTACGCCTACTACCGAAGTGGCGGTAGCTGCCGAAGGTGCTTGCGGAGGTATAATCCTCACAGCCAGCCACAATCCACGTCAGTGGAATGCCTTGAAGTTGCTTAACGAGCGAGGAGAGTTCCTGAATGCTTCCGATGGAGCAGAAGTTCTCCGTTTGGCTGAAGCAGAAGACTTCACTTATGCCGATGTAGATGGTTTGGGCAAGGTAACAAATAAAGACTACCTTGACTATCATATCCGTCACGTGCTCGACCTGAAATTGGTAGATGTAGAAGCCATTCGCAATGCAAAATTCCGAGTAGCGGTAGATGCCGTAAATTCAGTTGGCGGTATTGCTATTCCCCGCTTGTTGAAAGCACTGGGCGTAGCTGAGGTAGTGGAGCTGTATTGCGAGCCCCACGGTGATTTTGCCCACAATCCTGAACCTCTTCCGGAGCATTTAACAGCTATTTCAGACCTGATGAAGAGCGGAAAAGCGGATGTAGGATTCGTTGTTGACCCCGATGTGGACCGCCTGGCTGTGGTGTGCGAAAATGGCGAAATGTTTGGCGAAGAATACACTTTGGTAGCCGTTGCAGATTACGTGTTGCAACACACTCCGGGCAACACAGTGTCTAACCTCAGTTCCAGCAGAGCATTGCGAGATATTACACTGAAACACGGAGGTGCATACAACGCTTCTGCTGTGGGAGAGGTAAATGTTGTTGAGAAGATGAAAGCAACCAACACTGTGATAGGAGGCGAAGGTAACGGCGGAGTTATTTATCCCGCCAGCCACTACGGACGTGATGCTTTGGTGGGTATTGCTTTGTTCCTCACACACTTGGCTAAGCAAGGCAAACGTGTAAGCGAACTACGTGCCGGCTATCCTCAATACTTTATAGCTAAGCAAAAAGTAGAGCTAACTCCCGAAATTGATGTAGATAAAATTCTACTTGCAGTGAAAGAGAAGTTTGCAGCTTACGAAATTACAGACATCGATGGTGTGAAAATTGATTTCCCCGACCGTTGGGTACATCTGCGTAAGTCGAATACCGAACCTATTATCCGCGTTTATTCCGAAGCCGGAACAATGGACGAAGCTCAAAAAGTGGGAGCCGAAGTAATGGCTGTGATAAAAGAGTTGGCAAAATAAATTCGATAAGAGATATATTCTCCCTATAATCAAGCATAGCAAGTTCAATCTTAGCTATGCTTGTTTTTTTAAAATCCACATTCCGCAGTAAGAAGCAAATATGATTGCAATTAAGTGTCAGTAGGTAATTTATGTGTTTTTCAACACATTACAAGCGTAGGGACGTATAATTTACGCCCTTA
>JBHBVA010000294.1:0-6344 GCA_041793355.1 Bacteroidota bacterium
CAAAGCCCCGAACAAACCGCCCAAAGCATTGGCGAATATCTGCAAACGCACACTTCGGAAGTGGCTCGCTTCAACGTCATCAAAGGGTTTCTGAATTTGGTGATTGCCCCGTCAGTGTGGCTCTCCGAATTTAACTGCATTCACGCAAACGAAAATTTCGGATTCACCGCCGTCACAGAGCAATCGCCGTTGGTGATGATTGAATACTCGTCGCCCAACACAAATAAGCCGCTGCATTTGGGGCATATCCGCAACAATTTGTTGGGCTTTTCGCTTTCGCGTATCTTGCAAGCCAATGGCAATAAAATAGTGAAAACCAACATAGTAAACGACAGAGGTATTCACATCTGCAAATCGATGTTGGCTTGGCAAAAGTGGGGCGAGGGCATAACGCCTCAATCGTCGGGCAAAAAAGGCGACCACTTGGTGGGCGACTTCTACGTACTGTTCGACAAGCACTACAAGGCTGAAATTGCCGAACTGATAGCAAAAGGTGAAACTGAAGATTCTGCCAAAAAGAATGCTCCACTCATTTTGGAGGCTCAAGAAATGCTTCGGAAATGGGAAGCCGGCGATGCAGAAACAGTAAGCCTTTGGCAGACAATGAACGGATGGGTGTACGATGGGTTTGATGCCACGTACAAGGCTATGGGCGTGGACTTCGACAAAATTTATTACGAATCCGATACTTACCTTTTGGGCAAAGAGGTGGTTTTGGACGGACTGCAAAAAGGGATTGTGTATCAGCGAGAAGACGGCTCGGTGTGGGCAGACTTAACCGCCAACGGATTGGACGAAAAACTCCTTCTGCGTGGCGATGGCACATCCGTGTATATGACACAAGACATCGGCACCGCCAAACTCCGCTTCGACCATTACCCCATCGATAAAATGGTGTACGTGGTGGGCAACGAGCAAAACTATCATTTTCAGGTACTTTCAATTTTATTAGACCGCTTTGGATTTGAGTTTGGAAAAGGGTTAGTTCACTTTTCCTACGGAATGGTGGAGCTTCCTGAGGGAAAGATGAAAAGCCGTGAAGGAACTGTGGTTGATGCCGATGACCTAATGGCGGAAATGATAAATACGGCCCGCGAAACTTCAAACGAATTGGGTAAGCTGGACAACCTTTCTGCTGACGAAATTGACACCATCTCCCGCATCGTGGGGTTGGGAGCCTTGAAGTATTTCATCTTGAAAGTGGACCCTCGTAAAAATATGACTTTCAATCCGAAAGAATCTATCGACTTCAACGGCAACACAGGACCATTTATACAATACACTTATGCCCGCATCTGCTCGGTGCTTCGTAAGGCGAACGAAAGTGGTATCGCTATCGGCTCGCAAGCGAGCGTCGCTCTCGGCATTTCGGGTAAAGAGGAAGCTCTTATTCAGCTACTTGCAGAATTTGAAGCAGTCGTAAAACAGGCCGGCAACGAATACAGCCCCAGCGTGATAGCCAATTACGTGTACGACCTTGTAAAGGAATACAACCAATTCTACCACGATTTTTCCATCTTAAAGGAAGAAGATTCCGAAATGCGTGCTTTCCGCTTGATGTTGTCGCAAAACGTAGCTCGCACAGTGAAAAAGGGGATGTGGCTATTGGGTATAGACGTACCCGAAAGAATGTAGCATAAGCATCTGATTATCAATAAAAAGACGCAAAGTTTTTCATCATGCCATCTTTGCGTCTTTTTTCTTGTTTTACACATTTAATTCTATTTACAATGATTGCCGAACAATTCCTACAGGCGGTACAGAAAAATTTGCCCTTCTCCCCCACCACTCAACAAGAAGAGGCTTTGAAATTGATTTCAGATTTTCTGTTTTCACCTAACAGCGACGAAGTTTTTCTACTAAAAGGGTATGCAGGTACGGGAAAATCATCTCTGTTGGGTGCTTTGGTGGCAACAATGGTTCAGCTGCGACAGAAATCCGTACTGCTGGCTCCCACCGGACGTGCAGCAAAAGTATTCGGCAATTATGCCGGGCAGTCGGCATTCACTATCCACAAAAAAATATATCGCCAACAACGCTACAATGGCGAACAGGGTGGTTTTTCGGTAACGGACAACTTGCACAAAGACACCTTATTTGTGGTGGATGAAGCTTCGATGATAAGCAACAGCGGATTAGACTCGTCTGCGTTTGGAACGGGACGACTGTTGGACGACCTGATTCACTACGTTTATTCGGGCGAAAACTGTCGCCTACTACTCATCGGTGATACCGCTCAGCTTCCGCCTGTGGGACAGGAAGAAAGTCCGGCTCTACAAAAAGAAGTACTTGCTAGTTACGGGCTTGATGTTACGGAACACACGCTCAATCAAGTAGTTAGACAAAGCGAAAGTTCCGGTATTTTATATAACGCCACGCACCTCCGCACGCTTCTGCATCAGGGGGATATAGCTCGTTATCCGAAATTGCAATTATCTAATTTCAAGGATGTTATCAGCATTACAAGTGCTGAACTGGTAGACGAACTTTCGAGTGCTTACGCACGCGACGGACGAGAGGAAACAATCGTAATTTCCCGCTCAAACAAACGGGCAAATGCCTACAATCAAGGTATCCGCACACAAGTGCTGTGGCACGAAGATGAACTAAACGGAGGCGACTTGGTGCAGATAGTAAAGAATAATTACTTGCCCGACAAAAAGAGCGAAGGCATCGACTTTCTTGCCAATGGCGAGATTGTTGAAATTCTGCGAGTCAGACGCACTCGCGAACTGTATGGCTTTCGCTTTTGTGATGCTTTGGTTCGCCATCTGGACTACGATGTAGAGCTGGAACTCACAATTCTGCTAGACGCTTTGCACAGCGAAACATCTGCCCTGTCACGGGAGAAGCAAGAGCAACTTTTTTTGAACGTAATGGAAGATTATCAGCACATTAGCACCAAGGCTGAAAGGTTTCGCAAGCTAAAAAACGACCCTTACTACAATGCCCTGCAAGTGAAATATGGCTATGCCACCACCTGCCACAAAGCTCAAGGGGGCGAGTGGCGAAATGTATTTTTAGATTTGGGTTACGTTGCTCAAGAACATTTGGGCGAAAACTTTTACCGCTGGCTATACACTGCATTTACACGTGCTACACACCGTCTTTATTTGGTGAATTTACCCAACGAATTTGTGGCAGGTTAAAATAATTTTCTACATTTGCAGTTGTATATTACAAGCCTCAACAAAGGATAAAAGCGATTGACAGAACAGTATGAGTAAATTGTACATAGTGCCAACACCGGTGGGTAACTTGGAGGATATGACTTTCAGAGCCATACGTGTGCTAAAAGAGGTTAGCTTAATTCTTGCCGAAGACACTCGCACTACGTCGGTTTTGCTCAATCATTTTGAGGTAAAAAACAAAGTGCAATCGTACCACAAGTTTAACGAGCACAAAGCCGTCAATCACTTGGTGGAACAGTTGCAGGCAGGCAACAGCATTGCCTTAGTGAGCGATGCCGGTACACCGGGCATTTCCGACCCGGGCTTTTTGATAGCCAGAGCCTGCGTTCAGGCAGGAGTAAAAATCGAATGCCTGCCCGGAGCAACCGCTTTTGTGCCGGCGCTAGTGGCATCGGGCATTCCTTGCGACCGCTTTTGTTTTGAGGGATTCCTCCCCCAAAAGAAAGGACGACAAACTCGCTTAAACGAGTTGGCGGAAGAAAGCAGAACAATGGTATTTTACGAATCACCCTACCGTGTACTGAAGACTTTAACACAGTTTGAAGAGTGCTTTGGAGGAGATAGGATGGCTTGTGCAGCTCGCGAAATATCAAAATTGCACGAGCAAATCATCACCGATACGTTACATAACTTGGTAACGCATTTCACTGAAAATGAGCCACGTGGTGAATTTGTGATTATCGTAGCCGGATGCGACCGAGAAAATAAGAAGAAAGAAGAAAAGGAAAATAAATATTGTAAAACTAAATAAAGTGTACGATTATGAAAAAAATTATCGTAGGATGCTTAACCCTTTGTGCATTAGCATCTTGTAACCCCAAAGACTCAAAAGAGTACAAAGCTCTGCAAGCTGAAAAAGACTCGTTGGCAGCTTTGATGAGTCAAGGCGAAGCCGAAAATGCCGAACTGGAAGCCATCATCAACGAGGTGGAAGAGAACTTTAACCAAATACGTGAGTCGCAGAAAATTATCAGCAACGACACTCAAAAAGACGGCAAACTCTCTACCTCCGCTAAAGAACGTGTGGCTGAAAATTTTGCCATCATCAAGGATTTGATTGCAAAAAATCAGGAAAAGATTGAAAAACTCAACAAACTGCAAGCCGGTTCTAAAAAAGAGTTGAGCAGCTACAAAAAACGTATCGAAAGCCTCAACAGCCAATTGGAAGCTGCAAATGCCGAAAATGTACGTCTCAACCAAGTGATTGCCGCAATGGGGCAAGAGATTGCTTCGCTAAACGTGAACATCGACAACCTGAACCAAAAGGTTGATAATCTGGCAGATGCCAATGCCAAGCAAGCAAATAAAATAGACGAGCAGGACCAAGCTCTGAACACTGCTTACTACGTATTTGGCACCAAAAACGAGTTGAAAGATCTGAAGATTGTTTCAGGTGGCTTTTTATCTTCAACCAAAGTACTGAAGGATATTGCCAGCCAGAAAAACAACTTTGTGAAGGTGGATATTCGTAATGTGAAAAGCATTCCATTGTATGCCAAAGATGCCAAATTGTTATCGAACCACCCGGCTAACTCTTATTCGTTGGAAAAAGATGCCAACAAACAAGTGGTGCTGAGAATATCGGACTACAAAGCCTTCTGGAGTTTAGGTCAATATTTGGTGGTTGAGGTAAAACCTTAATTCATATTTTTTCAGTATGCCCAATATCGGCTTCTGCACGTTTGTGGAAGTCGATATTTTATTCTAACGTAAATCACTAAATGACAAAAAGATACAGCACTATTTTCATTGACTTGGACGACACGCTTTGGGATACACAAAGCAACAATAAGGAAGCATTACGGGAAATTTACGATAAACGAGGTTGGGAGAATCACTTTCCATCGTTTCAGCACTTTCACGATATTTATCTGCCTGTCAATAACCACCTTTGGGACTTGTACGCACAAGGCAAGATAACCAAGCCGGAGCTTATCAGACGGCGAATTACCGAACCGCTTGCTACCGCTATCCACGTAGATGAAGCAACGGCAACAGCTATCAACGATGAATTGCTTGCTTACACTTCTGCCAAAACAAAGTTGATTGATGGAGCTAAGGAACTATCTGAATATCTGCACTCTAAATATCAATTAGTAATTGTCAGCAATGGATTTGAGGAAGTGCAATACAAAAAAATGCGAGGGGCAGGTATCGAAAGCTACTTTCAGCACGTTGTGCTATCCGACCAAGTGGGCACCAATAAGCCTCATCCGGAGATATTTAGCGTAGCACTGCAAAAGGCAAATGCTCAGCCTAACGAGGTATTGATGATAGGCGACAGTTGGACGTCTGACATCGTGGGTGCGAAAAATTCCGGTATCGACCAAATGTGGTTCAATCCGCACGGAGCTTCACTCGGAGAGTTTAGTCCCACTTATGTTATTAAACATCTGCTGGACATTTGTCGGATTATCTGAGGAGATATTCTTTTGTCGGAAAACACACAAAGCCCTCATCTTAATAAAGAAAATCCGCTTTCTAAACAATTGATAGAAAGCGGATTTATCGTTAGAAAAAATATCGTTTTCCTTACGCCTCCAAGTTAGACAGGTAGCGTTCGGCCTCGATAGCAGCCTTACAACCCGAACCTGCCGCCGTAATGGCTTGGCGATAGTGAGGGTCGGCAACATCGCCGGCTGCAAACACACCCGGAATGTTGGTGCAAGGCGTTCCGGGCTTGGTTACGATGTAACCCACTTCGTCCAGCTCCAACTGACCTTTCACCATATCTGTATTAGGCTTATGCCCAATGGCAAGGAAGAAGCCATCAATGGCAATATCGAAATATGTTTCGTCCGCTTCACCCTTGCGTTTTACCAAATGTGCACCTTCTACTCCGTTTTCGCCAAATAGTCCTACGGTATTCGTTTCAAACAGTACTTCTATTTTTGGGTTTTTCAACACACGCTCTTGCATCACTTTGGAGGCACGCAATACGTTACGACGCACAATCAGATATACTTTTTCTGCCAAACCCGACAGATAGATTGCCTCCTCGCAAGCTGTGTCGCCACCACCCACTACCGCCACTACTTTTTTGCGGTAGAAAAAGCCATCGCAAGTAGCACAAGCCGAAACTCCCATACCTGCATATTTAGCTTCGTCGGGCAAGCCCAAATATTTGGCTGTGGCTCCTGTGGCAAGAATCAC
>JBHBVA010000295.1:0-3606 GCA_041793355.1 Bacteroidota bacterium
AGCTTGTTCCGCATTGGCAGGGTGCTTACCTTTGCCCCCAACTTTAAAAATACTTGAGTCCGTTTTGCGGCAGCTTTTTGAAAAGAAAGACAAGCATAATGTTACCGCAGTATTAGTGATTTTGAGATGTGAGCCAAGCAGAAAAACAAGGCAAGCATCTGCTAAATGAGGAGTTATTTATGATAAAAAAAAGCTTTTTGGGGTTGTTGTGCATCCTGTTTTGCAGTAGCATTTTAGCCCAAGCGAAAGTTGAAACAGAAAGTGATACCAGAACGTTGTACGCAACGTTTTATGCCAAAAAGTTCAACAATCGCAAAACAGCCAGTGGCGAAGTATTCTCAAACCAACGCTACACGTGTGCAAGCAAGCACTATCCTTTCGGGACGTATTTGTTGGTAACAAATACCCGCAATGGCAAAGAGGTGGTGGTGAGGGTGAACGACCGAATGTCGCCACGAGCGAAAGCAAGTATCGATTTGGCACGTGTTGCCGCCAAACAAATTGGCTTGATAAGCCAAGGGATTGGCAAGGTTACGGTGAGAGTGATTGACAAAGAAACCGCCGACCGAATGACGGACTTGCTGGCAAGTAATCAGTAGAAAATACACTATTGCAGTGAATATGTAAAATGTGCGGAGGGCTACAGTGTCTTTCGCACGTTTTTTTTACCTTTGCCTTTCGTTTTTTTTATCGATTCAGAAAAAAAGGAATATTATGTTAGCACCACTTCCCGAACGGCTTCGGCCCAAAAGTTTGGATGAATATATTGGGCAGCAACACCTTGTGGGCAAGGATGCCACGCTCAGGCGGATGATTGATGCCGGGCGTGTACCCTCCTTTATTTTGTGGGGACCTCCGGGTGTGGGAAAAACTACGCTGGCACAGATTATTTCCAAAACGTTGGATACGCCGTTTTTTACGCTCAGTGCTATCAATGCCGGAGTAAAAGAGGTGCGTGAAGTAATAGATTCGGCTCGCAAAGGACAATTTTTTAACAGTAATATTCCGATTCTTTTTATCGACGAAATTCATCGGTTTTCCAAGTCGCAGCAAGACTCGTTGCTTAGTGCGGTAGAAACCGGAGTGGTTACACTGATAGGAGCAACTACCGAAAATCCCTCGTTCGAGATTATACGCCCCTTGCTTTCTCGTTGTCAAGTGTACACGTTAAAGTCATTGAACAAGAGTGATTTAGAGCAACTGCTACACCGAGCTTTAACAACCGACGACCATCTGAAAACACTGAATATAACAGTAGAACAAACCGATGCTTTGTTTCGCTATTCGGGGGGAGATGCTCGTAAACTATTGAATATATTAGATTTGGTTGTTTCAGCCCATAGTGAGAGTAAGGAGTTGATAATCAGCGATAAGGTGGTTACGGCCCGTTTGCAGGAAAACCCCTCGGCTTACGACAAGGGTGGGGAGATGCACTACGATATTATTTCGGCATTCATCAAATCGGTGCGTGGTAGCGACCCCGATGCCGCCATTTATTGGTTGGCACGTATGGTGGAGGGTGGGGAAGACCCCGCTTTTATTGCTCGTCGTTTGGTTATTTTGGCGGCAGAGGACATTGGGCTGGCAAATCCCAATGCACTTTTGCTGGCGAATGCTTGTTTCGATAGTTTGCAGAAAATAGGTTGGCCCGAAGGACGTATCGTACTGGCAGAAACAACCATTTATCTGGCTACCTCACCTAAAAGTAATTCTGCGTATCTGTCTATTGATGAGGCAATTGCATTGGCTCGAGAAACGGGAGATTTACCCGTTCCGCTGCATCTGCGTAATGCTCCCACCTCGCTGATGAAGGAGCTGGGCTACGGCACCGATTACAAATATGCACACGACTATCCCAATCACTATGTAAAACAGCAGTATATGCCTAATGGATTGGAAAACAGAGTATTGTGGAATCCTCAAGAGAATGTTTCCGAACAGAAAATGAGTGGATTCCTTGAAGCCATTAAGTCGAAATAATCCCTCTTCATCGACAAAAAAACACTACCTTTGCAGCCGATTTTTAGCAAAACAGAAAAAGTTAAGTAATAATGATAGTAGTAAAAACAACCGATGAGTTGGCACAAGCTCTTGCTCCTTTTCGAGTGGAGGGTACTGCCATCGGTTTTGTACCTACAATGGGAGCCTTGCACGCAGGGCATCTCTCGTTGGTAAAGCGTTGTGTGGCAGACAATCCTGTGAGTGTGGTCAGCATTTTTGTTAATCCCACACAGTTTAACGACAAAAACGACCTTATCAATTACCCTCGTACTTTGGATGCCGACTTGCAGTTGCTTGCCACAACAGGAGTAAACGTGGTATTTGCTCCCGGTGTGGAAGATGTGTATCCGCAGGAAGATACTCGTCAATTCGATTTTGGTATGCTGGACAAAGTGATGGAAGGCAAATTCCGTCCCGGACACTTCAACGGAGTGGCACAGGTGGTGAGCCGGTTGTTCGACCTCGTGAAACCAACCGTAGCATATTTCGGTGAAAAAGACTTCCAGCAGGTGGCTATCATTCGCGAAATGGTTCGCCAACTGAACCTCCCCGTAAGGATAGAGGCAATGCCCATTGTTCGCGAAACCGGCGGATTGGCAATGAGCAGTCGCAACGAGCGTTTAACTCCGGAGCAACGTACGTTGGCTGTAAAAATATCTGAAGCTCTGCAAAGTAGTAAGGAAAATGCAGTGCAACAACCGGTTGCCGAAGTCATCCGCCAAGTAACCGACAGCATAAACAAACACGACGGATTGCGTGTGGAGTATTACGAAATTGTGGATGGAAACACCTTGCAAAGCATCAGCCAATGGAGTGATACGGACTATGCGGTAGGTTGCATAACCGTATTTTGCGGAGAAATACGTTTGATAGACAATATTACTTATTTTGGCACGGCCACAACAAGAAACTAAGCAACAATGATTATAGAAGTATTGAAATCGAAGCTGCACAACGTTACCGTAACAGAGGCAAATCTCAACTACGTGGGCAGCATTACCATAGACGAAGATTTGATGGATGCCGCAAATATGATTGCCGGCGAAAAAGTGCAGATAGTGAACAACAACAATGGCGAACGTCTTGAAACGTACATTATCAAAGGCGAACGAGGTTCGGGTGTTATTTGCCTCAATGGGGCAGCTGCACGCAAGGTTCAGCCCGGCGATGTGGTCATCATTATGTCGTATGCCCAAATGGATTTTGAGCAAGCCAAAAACTTTACCCCTTGGGTAGTGTTTCCTGACACTCGCACCAACAGGTTGGTGAAGTAATTACCTTTTTGCTTCAGCTTTCTTGCTTGGCAAGAAGGCTGAGGTCCTTTCATCACCCCAAAAAACGAGCATCATTATGCGTCCGACCAACAAAAAAATATGGGAGGTAAGTTATCCCATTGTATTAAGTCTGCTGGCACAAAACGTTATCCAAATCACCGACACTGTTCTGATGGGACACGTGGGTGAGGTGGAGTTTGGTGCAGTGGGTATGGCGGGCATATATTACATTTCGTTTTTTATGCTGGCCTTTGGGTTTAGTGCCGGCTGTCAGATACTTATTGGCAGACGCAACGGCGAACAACGCTACCACGAAATAGCCGGCATTATG
>JBHBVA010000296.1:0-4722 GCA_041793355.1 Bacteroidota bacterium
AACAGATTGCAGCCGACATTAGGCTGAGTTCCGAAACTGAAAGGCAGTTGCTCATCAATATTTTGGATAGCTTGGTGGCGGAAGGTTTTCTGACCGAAGAAAGTCGTGGGAAATATCAAGCCAAATTGTTGCACGGACTGTTTGCCGAAGGCAGATTTGAGCGTCGCCGCAATGGCAAAAACTTTTTTGTGGCAGATGGTAGCGAGGAGCAAGTGTTTGTGGCCGAGCGAAATTCCAAAAATGCGATGAATGGCGACCGTGTGCGTTTACAGTATTTTCCCCGCAGAAAAAATAAGGACGCCGAGGGCATCGTTACCGAAATATTGGAGCGTAAGCAAACCACTTTTGTGGGGACGTTGAGCGTACAGAAGCATTACGCTTTCTTGATATTGGACAGCAAAACGTTGGCAAACGACATTTTTATTCCCGGCAACTTTTTAGGCAAGGCTAAAGATGGCGACAAGGTGCTTGCCGAAGTGGTGGAGTGGCCCGAAAAGGCAAAAAACCCCATTGGGCGAGTGCTGGATATATTGGGGAAACCCGGCGACAACACAACCGAGATGCACGCCATTTTGGCAGAGTTTGGGTTGCCCTACAAATACCCCGACAAGGTGGAAAAAGCGGCCGCACGCATTCCGGAAGTAATTACCGACGAGGAAGTGGCACGCCGTGAGGATTTTCGGAAAATCACTACCTTTACCATCGACCCCAAAGATGCCAAAGACTTTGATGATGCCCTTTCCATCCGTCGGTTGGAAAACGGCAACTACGAGGTAGGTGTGCATATTGCAGACGTTACGCATTACGTGAAAGAGGGGAGCATTATCGACGAAGAAGCCGTACAGCGTGCCACGTCCGTGTATTTGGTGGACAGAACCATTCCGATGTTGCCCGAACGATTGAGCAACGGACTCTGTTCGCTCCGCCCCAACGAGGAGAAGTTGAGCTTTGCCTGCATATTTGAAATGGACGACAATGCGGATGTGAAAAACTACCGGATTGCCCGCACGGTTATCTGTTCCGACAGACGATTCACTTACGAAGAGGCTCAAAATATTATCGAAACCGGAGAAGGCGACTTCAAAGACGAAGTGCTGAAAATGAATGATTTGGCGAAAAAACTACGTCAAAAACGTTTCGATAACGGAGCAATTGCTTTCGACCGCCACGAGGTAAAATTTGAAATAGACGAGCAGGGTAAACCGTTGGGCGTGTACTTCAAAGTAGCAAAGGATGCCAACAAGTTGGTGGAAGAGTTTATGCTGCTTGCCAACAAAACGGTGGCGGAGTTTATAGGCAAACCGCCACGAGGCAAAAAAGCCAAAACGTTCGTCTATCGCGTACACGACTTGCCCGACCCCACCAAATTGCAAAATCTGTCGGAGTTTATCGTTCGCTTTGGGTATAAAATAAAAACACAAGGTAGCGATACTGCTATCTCCAAGTCTATCAATAAGTTGCTAAACGACGTTCAGAGCCGTCCGGAGGAAAATCTTATCGAAACAATTGCCATTCGCTCGATGGCAAAAGCCACTTACACCACAGCCAATATCGGGCATTACGGTTTGGCTTTTCCGCACTATACGCACTTTACGTCGCCCATTCGCCGCTATCCCGATATGATGGTACATCGCTTGCTGGAACGCTATCTGAATGGCGGCCGAAGCGTAAACAAAGACAGGCTGGAAGACCTTTGCAAGCACAGTTCCGAAATGGAACAATTGGCTGCCAATGCCGAACGAACATCCATCAAATATAAGCAGGTGGAATATATGGCAGATAAGCTGGGACAAACTTTTGATGGTGTAATTTCGGGTATTACCGAGTGGGGTATCTATGTGGAAATCAAGGAGAATATGTGCGAGGGAATGATTCCCATCCGAGAACTGGACGATGATTTCTACGAGTTTGACGAAAAAAACTACTGCTTACGCGGACAGCGTAGCAAAAAGGAATATCGCTTAGGCGACGAAATGAAAATACAAGTGGTGCGTGCCAATTTGGAGCGTCGTCAGCTGGATTTTGTAGAAGTGTAGCAACACAAAATGGAACATAAAGGCGGAGGGTGAAATATTTGCTCTCCGCTTTTGTGTTTTAAGGAACTGAATCCTCTCGGAAAAATTTCATCTTCAATATTTGGTCGATTCAGAAAAAAACTGTTTCTTCGCAACCTTTAAGAGTGAATTAACAGAGTATTAAACATTAAAAACTATACGCCTATTGCATATCATTACTCCGTAACATTAAAATATTAGGGATTATGATAGGAAATTATTGGTCAAAGACCGATGAAGAGTTGATTTCGGCTTATGCCGCCGGAGACAACCTTGCTTTCGATGCCCTTTTGAGTAAGCATCAGCAAGGTGTTTTCAACTACATCTTCTTCATTGTACGCAATAGGGCACTTGCCGAAGATATTTTTCAAGACGCTTTTGCTAAGGCAATTGTAACCATCAAGCAGGGGCGTTACGTAGAGAACGGAAAATTCCGTGCTTGGATTTGCCGTGTGGCTCACAACTTGGTGATTGACCACTTTCGGCAGGAAAAAGGTGAAGCTACCATCAGCAACGAGGATTGTGCCGTAGATTTATTCAACAACGCCTCGCTAAGCGATAGCACCATCGAAGAACTGCTTGTGAAAGAGCAAATAATTGAAGACGTAAAACGTTTGATTCAATTTTTGCCCGACAACCAGCGGGAAGTACTCGAAATGCGTTACTATCAAGAACTTAGCTTCAAAGAAATTGCAGACCTGACGGGGGTAAGTATCAATACCGCTTTGGGACGTATGAGGTATGCCATTCTCAACCTCAGACGTTTGGCTCAGGAGAATAAAATGATACTCACGTTGCAATAACCGTTTGATTATCAAATGGAATACGATTTTGAAGACGAGCATTTAGGAACAGTGCAAGTTCGGTGCAATGTACGTGCTAAAAGATTTGTGGCTCGTCGGACGACTTTCGGTGCAAAACTTACGATTCCACCCCGTACCTCTCGTGCGGAGGTGGAACGTGTTTTTAAGGAGCTAAAACCTCGTTTGCTGAAAATGCAAATGCCATCGCAAGCCACAATAGATGAGCAGTTTACGCTCGAAACTTACACTTTTCGGGTGGAAGTGGTTCGCACGCCCCTGCATCGCAGTTTTGCGACACTTCGTGATGGCGTGTTGCGAGTTTGCATCTCTCAAGCGGAAGATATTTATTCCGCTGAACTACAGGCGTATATGCGTTCGATGATTGAAGCGGCACTACGTTCCGAATCGAAACGAGTGCTTCCATCTTGGCTGGAGCAATTAGCACATCATCACAACTTTAGCTATTCTACAGTAAAAATTAATGGTAGTCGTTCGCGTTGGGGTAGCTGTTCGAATAATGGCAGTATCAATCTGTCGTACTTTTTGTTGCTTTTGCCCAAGCGGTTGATAGAGTTGGTGTTGCTACACGAATTGTGTCATACCCGCTTTATGAACCACAGTCCGCAATTTTGGCACTTGTTGGATGAGGTTACAGGCGGAAATTTGCAAACGCTCAACGCTGAACTCAAACTGTATAGAACCTACTTCTGAATTGCAGATAGTTAATAAAAACGCTTGATAAATAGCTTATTTCTATTCCGGCAAATATTCTTTGCCAAAACTCAACGGAAGCAAGTCTTGAATGGAGCTTACCTCGTAAATGTGCTTATTTCCGTACATTAAAATTGTGATGGGTTGCCCAAAACGATTTTCTACCTCCGAAATTACTTGGCGACACGAACCGCAAGGCGAACATACAGCCGACGTAAATTCTCCGTTGGCATAAGCCGCTATGGCAATGTGCGTTACAGGCATTTCCGGATTCTGTGAATTGGCATAAAATATTGCAGTCCGCTCAGCACAAAGAGTGGCAGGATATGCGGCATTTTCTTGATTGGAACCCGTAACAATTTCGCCGTTTGCCAACAATAATGCGGCTCCAACCCGAAATTTTGAATAAGGAGCATAAGCTGTTTGCGTGGCAGATTTTGCCGCTTCAATCAGTTTTTTTTGCACCGGGCTACACTCATCAAAGGCGTAAACTCGTATCTTTGTGGTCAAAATATGTTCTTTCATTTCTCTTTTTCGCAACTTTAGCTTGTTCAGAATTGCTTCAAAGATACAATGTTTTGAAGATGTAGCAAGAAAAAACGAAAGGAAAAAAGAAAGCAAGGCAAAATAGAATGGATAAGTGAGGATGAAGTTGAAAAAACATTTATTGACAGCACTTTGGGGTGCTTTGTTTTTGTTGTGGAGCGTGGCTCCGCTTCTCGCACAAAATAGGCGACAGGTTTACGAAGAATATGTGCAACGACACAGAGGCATTGCACAAGAACATCAGGCAATTTATAAAATACCCTCCAGCATCACTTTGGCACAGGGGTTGTTAGAGTCGGCGGCAGGTCAGAGCGAGTTGGCAAGGCGGTCGAACAATCACTTTGGCATCAAGTGCCACAATTCGTGGACAGGTGGCAGAGTGTATGCCAAAGATGACAATCCCAACGACTGTTTTCGCAAATACGACCGGGTGGAAGATTCGTATGCAGACCGTGCCGTCTTTCTATCCCGACAGGCTCGTTACCGCCGTCTGTTCGACCTGGAAGTTACCGACTACAAAGGTTGGGCAAAAGGCTTGCAAACAGCAGGTTATGCAACAGACAAAGCGTATGCAAACAAGTTGATAAAACTCATAGAGGATTACGAAA
>JBHBVA010000297.1:0-2740 GCA_041793355.1 Bacteroidota bacterium
GCTTTGGTTGGCGACGAGAAAAAACGACAAAATCCTAACCACAAAGGTGATGAGGAGTACAACTATTTTATGGCTGTTTGTTTCCCCGATAACCAGCTGAATATCATCGACTACAACCGCTTGGTAAAAGACCTGAACGGACTGAGCCACGAGGAATTTATCAGCAAACTTCGCCATTGTTTTGAGGTGGAGGAAAAAGGTGCAGAAATGCTTCGTCCTCAAAGCTTACACGAATTTTCTATCTTCTTGGATGGTAAATGCTATATGCTGAAAGCTAAACCCGAATTTTATAACGACAATGACCCCATCGACGTACTGGACGTAACCATTTCGTCAAAATACATCTTGGACGATATATTGGGTATCAAGGATTTACGTTCGGATAAGCGTATCGACTTTGTAGGAGGCATACGCGGATTGGGCGAACTGCAAAAACGTGTGGAAAGCGGTGAAATGCGTTTGGCAATAGCTCTGTATCCGGTTTCTATTCAGCAGTTGATGGATATTGCCAATACGGGAAATATTATGCCACCCAAAACTACGTGGTTCGAACCAAAATTGCGTTCAGGGCTTGTAATTCATAAGTTGGTATAAAGCGTAAAAAAGCAAAAAGCGAGATAATCCCCAAAAGGTATCTCGCTTTTTTGTTACTTTCCCGATTGTGGTAGTTTTTCTACAAACGGGTAGTTTTGTTGAGCAGATAATAATCCAGCAATGTGATTGCTGCCATTGCCTCCACAATAGGCACAGCACGAGGCAGTACGCAAGGGTCGTGTCTGCCACGAGCTTTCAGAACAGTTTCTTCACCTTGCTGATTTACAGTATTTTGCTCTTGCAACACGGTGGCAACAGGTTTAAAAGCCACTTTAAAGTGAATATCTTGTCCGTTGGAAATTCCCCCTTGTATGCCTCCCGAACGATTGGTTTGCGTAACGATTTTCCCGTCGGAGATGCAAAATCGGTCGTTGGCTTGCGACCCTCTGAGCGACACATCAAACCCGTCGCCATACTCAAATCCTTTTACGGCATTGATGCTTAGCATAGCATTGCCCAAAGCTGCGTGAAGTTTGCCAAACACGGGTTCGCCCAACCCCGCAGGAACGTCTTGTATCACACATTGTATCACTCCGCCAATGGTGTCGCCGGCTTGTTTCACTTCGTGAATCAGGTCAATCATTTGCCCGGCAACAGTGGCATCGGGACAGCGAACGGCATTGCTTTCTATCTGTGTAAGGTCGTAGTGTTCATAACTTTGCGTTAAGCGGATGTTGCCCACCTGATGAGTGTATGCCGTGATGCGAATGCCGATATTTTGCAGAGCCAACTTGGCCAAAGCTCCGGCTACAACACGAGCCACTGTTTCGCGAGCCGACGACCGTCCGCCACCACGATGGTCTCGGATGCCGTACTTTTGCTGATACGTAAAATCGGCGTGCGAGGGGCGAAATACGTCCTTCATATTGTCGTAGTCCTGCGAGTGCTGATTGCCATTCCACACCACAAAAGCGATAGGCGTGCCGGTGCTTTTCCCCTCGTAAATACCCGAAAGAAATTGCACCTCGTCTGCCTCCTTGCGAGGTGTGGTGATGGAAGATTGGCCCGGTTTCCGACGATTAAGCTCCGCCTGCACAAAAGCCATATCCACTTCAATGCCGGCAGGATAGCCGTCTATAATGCCACCTATTCCCGCTCCGTGCGACTCGCCAAAGCTCGTCAGCCGAAATATATTACCAAAAGTATTCATCGTAATCGTTTGTTTTTTTAGTATAATGTATATTTATTTTGCTTGCACACCCCGCAAAAAATCAGCTACTGCCATTGCCTTTTTGCCTGCAACTTGTAATATTTTCAGGGCAATCCATCCGTCGGACGTGGCAACGTGCAGATAGCTTTTTCCGTCCGTAGATACTTGTCCCGCAGTTGCTCCGTGAACGTCTTGTTTCACCACTTCCACTTCGTAAATCTTGAAATATACAGCATCCTCTTTTTCAGATAGTTGTAGTTCCGTCCAAGCCGTTGGATAAGGCGACAAACCTCGAACAAAGTTATACACTTCGGCAGAAGATTTGCTCCAATCTATTTTACAAGTGTCCTTGAATATTTTGGGAGCAACACGCAATTCACTCTCCGTTTTGTAAAACTGACTTTGGTCCGTAGCTTCCACTTCGCCGGCTATCAGGGCATCCACCGTTTGGCAAACCAGTTTTGCACCTATATTCATCAGGCGGTCGTGTACCGTGCCGGCATTGTCGTTGGGTGCGATAGGTGTTTTTTCCTGCTTGATGATTTTGCCCGTATCAATTTCGTGCGTAAGGAAAAACGTGGTTACTCCCGTTTCCGTATCGCCGTTGATGATTGCCCAATTGATAGGTGCTGCTCCGCGATATTGTGGCAGTAGCGATGCGTGCAAATTGAACGTTCCTAAGCGGGGCATATTCCACACTACTTCGGGTAACATCCTGAAAGCCACTACTATTTGCACATCAGCTTTCCATTCTCGCAAAGCCGAAAGAAAAACCTCGTCCTTCAGTTTTTTCAGGTTGAAGTAGCGGTAAATTCTGCTCTAAAGCATATTTTTTTACCGCCGAATGCTGAAGTTTGTGTCCTCGTCCTGCGGGCTTGTCGGGCATCGTAACCACCCCCACAACGTTGTAACCGCCTTCCACCAGTTTGCGTAAGCTCTGTACGGCAAAGTCGGGCGTACCCATAAACACTATTCGTAAGTTTTGTTTTGTCATAA
>JBHBVA010000298.1:0-3247 GCA_041793355.1 Bacteroidota bacterium
CAACATCGAGCGGAAAGGCAGCAAGGGACTGGTGAGGATAATCAGCACCAAAATGATGCCGTACACACTCCACGCACTGCAAATTTCTTTCAGCGAATAGCGTGGAGCTTCGCTCTGCTCGTTGGTAGCACTTTTTCCTTCCGTGAGGCGAGCGTATATAATAATGGTGATAATAGAGGCAAGGCTACCTAAAATAGCGGGTGTTTCGGCTCCGATGTAGAAGGCGGCCGCCCATTGTACACCCAATGAAACTCCTCCCACAAGAAGGCTGACAATCAGATATTTAAACAAATACTTCATTTTCGGTTCGGTGAGGAACATCAGCAAGAACGGAAGCAAAAACATCAGCGGAGCCAATTGCAACACCACTTGCGAACTGAGCAATTGCACTTGCTGTGCCGTAACATCCGCCCCCAGAGCCTCTGTGGCCAATGTTTTTACGGGAGTGCCCACTGCTCCAAAACCGGTGGCAACGCTGTTGGCAATAAGGCTGACCAATGCCGAAAACACGGGATTGAAACCCAAGCCAATCAACAAGGCCGCCGGAATGGCTACCGCCGTACCGAAACCGGCCATACCTTCGAGCAAACCGCCAAACCCCCAAGTGAGCAAAAGCACTTGTATGGCTCGGTCGGACGAGATGGAGATGAATTGCTGTTTGATGACTTCCATTTTGCCCGTGTGTACCAACACGTTGTAGCTGAAAATAGCCATCGCAATGATGATGAGGATAGGGAAGATGGCTTTCAACGCACCGTAAACCACAGATTTGCCTACGTCTGCCATCGGAAAGTTGTAGGCAAGCAAAGCAATCAGCACGGTAGCCACAAGGGTGATGAGGGCACTTTTGTCGCCCGACATCTTCAAAAAGCCCAAAAGTACGATGAGCAACAACACGGGAATAACGGCAAATCCTACATTAGACAGTGCAGGCATCACCGCTTCGGTTTGTAATAGAAAAGCTAATAAGTTCATAATAATCAGTTGATTACAAAGTATATACATTTAGTGTAAATTACATTCTGCCGGCAGAGTGCATTTTTGCAATCTGCGAATGCACAAAAGTAGTGAAAAATGCAAACCTCACTACATAAAACGGGATGTTTTACAACATATATTTTTTGCACACAGAAGCATACCCCCGCAAACGAAATTCCCCATCCAATAGTTTTAAAAAAAACAGTTAAATACTACGCCTGTTCAGGATAAGAAAGAGGTATAAAAATCGGTAACACTACAAGTATTTCACATCTTTATAACTGAAAATCAAACAAATACAAGATTTAAAACAATGAAAACAGAGTGAATACAAATTCCCCCGCACCACTTGCGATAAGTGATGTGGTGGAGTTGCTCGTAAATCTTCGATGCTCTTGCGACGGACTGCTATCCAAACACAAGCAGATAGAAAGGGGGTTCGTTATCTTTTTCGTACCTTTGCGGCTTGTAAACATTGCAACGCAAAGAAAAATTCTGGTATGCTGGTAAAAATATATCCCGAAAATCCGAACGAACGTGAGCTGACTCGCATCGTAAATATACTAAACGATGGTGGCATCGTTATCTATCCCACCGACACGGTGTACGCAATGGGGTGCCACGCTCTGAACGTGAAGGCTGTGGAACGCATTTGCCAAATGAAAGGCATCAATCCCAACAAAAGCAATTTGTCTATTATTTGCCACGACTTGAGCAACATCAGCGAATATGCCAAAGTGGATAACAACACGTTCAAAATAATGAAGCGGAACTTACCGGGAGCGTTCACTTTTATATTGAATGCTACCTCGCAATTGCCTAAAATATACAAGCATCGCAAAACTGTGGGCATCCGCATCCCCGACAATAACATTGTTCGCCAGCTGGTGGAACGACTGGGGGCTCCCATTCTGACAACTTCAGTAAAAGATGACGACGAGGTGATGGAATACAGCACCGACCCCGAACTGATTCACGAAAAGTACGAACATCTGGTAGATGCCGTGATAGATGGAGGATACGGAGGATTGGATGCTTCTACGGTGGTGGATTGCACCGATGGCGAATGCCTGATAATTCGTCAGGGGAAAGGCGAGCTGACACTGTAAATTGTTCTGTTTCATTGTTTTTTTGGGTAACACTTCAATATGACCTATTCCATTTACGAAATTGTCTGCATCTTGGGTATCAACAAAGGTGAGTATCACCCCGCCCAAATCGGCACATTGCTCACGGATAGCAGGCAGGTGTACGATGCAGAGCAAAGCCTGTTTTTTGCACTGCAAACTGCCACCAACGACGGACACAAATACGTGCAAGAACTATATGATGCCGGGGTTCGCAACTTCGTGGTGCAACACACAGACCCTTGTTGGCTACAATGGCAAGACGCAAATTTGCTGATGGTGGATAATCCCTTGTCCGCCTTGCAAAAATTAGCAACTGCCCATCGGCATAAATTCAACATTCCGGTAATAGGCATTGTGGGTAGCAATGGCAAAACTATCGTAAAGGAGTGGCTGTACCAATTGTTGCGTGAAGACAAAACCATCACTCGTTCGCCCCGCAGCTACAATTCGCAAACAGGTGTGCCACTATCAGTATGGCAAATAAGCGAGCAAACGGAGTTAGGTATTTTTGAAGCGGGAATTTCGCAACCCGGCGAAATGCAACATTTACAGCCCATTGTGGCTCCCACCATCGGCATTTTGACAAATATAGGCGATGCTCACCAAGAGCATTTTGCTGACCTTGCACAGAAGTGCAACGAAAAGTTGGAACTGTTTCGCCATAGCAACATCATTGTATGCAATGGCGATAACGAACTGATAAATAACTGTTTGCATAAAAAAGGATTGGCAGAAAAGGCTTTTACGTGGACAAGTGCATCGGACACAGAAAAGGCTCACAGTCTGTATATCGACAGTGTGAAAAAGATGGATGCCGGCACCACCATAGCATATACTTTTGCCGGACAAAAACAGAGTATAGAAATTCCATTTGCAGACGACGCTTCCATCGAGAATGTCATCAACTGCCTGGCCACTTTGCTTTGCTTGCAAGTGCCACAAGAAACCATTCGCCAACGGATGAAGCTACTGGAACCGGTGGCAATGCGATTGGATGTTCGACCCGGAAAAAATGGATGCCTGCTGGTAAACGACAGCTACAATTCGGACATCAATTCGCTGGAAATAGCCCTTGCTTTTTTGGAGGGGCGAGCAACGGCTCAATCTCTCCGTAAAGTGATTATATTGTCAGATATTCC
>JBHBVA010000299.1:0-3322 GCA_041793355.1 Bacteroidota bacterium
AACTTACACCGCTGCTCCAAAATGGGATTTCACCAACGCATCGGCCACAACAGAGACTTTTGTACGGGATATCAGCATCGCCTACGGAGCAAGAAAAATGTACTACATCTGGGCAATGCCACGCACTACGGCTCCGTCGGGTGGCTTCAAAACCGAAACGTATGTAGCTCATTACAAATCATTTGCAGAAGGCACCAACACCGTGCCTGTGGCTAAAACAACAACTTTCGCCAAAGGCAACACCTACTACACAGGTTTGGACATTGACAGACCCAAAATGGCATTGGAGTATGTGGCAGCAAGACACGTGAATGCTGCAGGAACCGGCTTTGTAACCACTGATGCTAACAACGACTCCAATTTAGGATATTTCACCTTTGCTGATGCCAATGCAAAATTTGCCAATATCTCTATAGCCGGCACATCATATCATTTACCGAGTGCAGACGAAATCAAAGCAATTGTGTTTAATGGTACCTTACATGAAAATAATGCTGTCGGTCTGGGATATGATGGCACACCAACAACACTGACTTGGTCCGATAACAACGAGGGAACCGTATCTATTGGAGGCAAAAGTGCTAATTATACTTCTGATATACAAGGTACTTCCATTCGCAGGTATTATGCCATCCGCTTTAAAAACACAGGGAATGCGATGGCTACGGCTTACAAATACGACTTTATAGGAGAAGGAGCCACGGCTCATTTGAAGATTACCTCTCGTTATGTAGGGCCAAGCAATGTAACCTTAGCCACTATTGCACAAGACAGCTATTGGAATGCCAATACATCTGATGACAAAACGGTAATTATTCCTTTTGCCGGTTACCGTTTAGACACACCTGATGCTCCTATTCGACGATTGAATTACTTATCCGCTATGTGGACCTCATCAGTAAGCACTACAGGAGGACTGATTGATGGACAGGTTCTATTCACTCCTAATGGAGAAGGTTGGGGTAGTATTGGCTCCACTATAAGATTAGATAACGCCTTAGACAAGATTTCCGTTCGCCTTTTCAGCAACGACTAAGGCGTGAAAAGATAAAATCCTCTTCCCCTGCGTTTTTGCATTGCCCGTTTCCCGCAGGGAGTGGAGGTTAGGGTATTGTTTTTACTGTGGCAATACCCCGCGTTTGAAAAATAGAAAAGGGTGAAACAGTGCCTCCGCCATCGGCTTGAGAAAAGTCGGGGCGGAGGTTTTTCTGTGTGTTGCAAATGCAGAAATGTAGGGGTGTATTGCATACGTCCTGATAATCAATTGGATGCCAAACGCAGGTGCATATAACACACACCCTGATAATCATTCGGGGGTAAACTATGCGATACGCCCCTACTTGTAATCTATTGCAGATGTGGGTTTAAAATAATACTGCATTTCCCCTTATCCGTAAAAAAAGAGAAGCGAAGTGGCCTCAAACAACAGTATATTTGTGGCAAACTACGGCCAAACGGGGTCGAGACTGGAGGCCCGGTTACGTTTCTCGTACTTCAAGTCCTGCAACAAGGACGAATCGGCACGCAACGACACGTAATAAGTGCGATAATAGCCCATCGGCACAAAGGTTGCCGATAGTGTGAAGCAGTGCAAATTGCGAGAAACGTTGCACGAGAGATAGGAAAACTTCTTTGTGTCGAAGTCGTAATCGGAACTAAACGAAAAATTCCAATTTTTGGTGGGCTGTATATTGCCACTCAATCCCAAAGTGTGGGTTAGTTTACGCTTATATTCCAATTTTTCCAAGTCCATTCTGGAGTAGTCGTAAGCATACGACACAGAGTAATTACCAGTCAGCGACCATTGAATATTACTTTTAACATAACCATCAGCATCCCACTCGTCGGAGCTTTGAGAGCCGGAATTTAGCGGAGCCAATCCGGCATCCGACGCTTCACCTACTAAGGGAGCACCACTCATTCTGTCGGGATTCAAAGACTGTTGATCTCCTTTATTATCTTTGTCGTCCTTTTTGCTCTTTGTCTTGCCAAACAACTTTTTGAAAGTATCTTGATTGATAGAAGGGCTAAATGACCAACCGGTTCGCATCAAGCGTCCGAAGCTCAACCCTCCGCCTCTGGAGATACGGAGCTTATCCACCCTTACTAAACCAGTTTTGGTAGCGTTTAGCTCGTAGGTATAGGGGTCAAATTCTGCGTTTAAGTTCAGCGTCAGCGACTTGCTCAACTTCAAGCGAGTATTGGTTTGTATATTGCTCCACTTAAATTGTTCCGCCATCATATTGTAGCTAAACCTCGTAGTAAACTCATCTACCAGACTTACCACTTTCCACCCGGTGGAGTCGGCATCGGACTTCACCTTCATTTCCAAATTGTTTTTTTAAGGTAAAGTTGATAGCTCCCGCCTGCTTGCTACCCGATGGTGCATACACGTTGGTAGCATAGGGTGAATACTGGGTTGTTTGCTCCTCTCCGTACTCGTTGCGATATTTGTAGGTTCGCCACGCACCGTAAGTGTCGGAGGTAAAGTCGGGGTTGTACGACAAGCTGATGGAGGGAGTAAACACGTGCCGAATAGCTTGTACCGTGCCGGCCCCAATCAGAGGCTTGTAAAATCCGTACAATTTGGTTTCAAAACTCAACGCCGCACCATAATTGAAAGTGCGATAAAAACCGTAAACCGTATCCGTCGGCTCCAGACGTTTGGTGTCGAAGTTGTATGCCTGATTCACTTTCGTGGTGTGCCATTGCTCGTCGTAATTGAAGCTGGGCGTTACGTTGATGTAGTTGAGAAACGAAAACGTGGCCCCTGCCGACAAGGTATGTCGTACCCCGTTTCGCCAGTCTTTTACCAAATTGGAACGAAACAATTTGTTCTCTTTGGTAGTGATGCTGTTGCTAAATGTAGCCGCATACGAGGCATAAATTTTTTCGTACCAACGTTCGTTCCCTACCGCTTCCTTCCGCTTGAAAGGGTATATACGGCTCATATTCACCGTAAGATTGGGCAAAGTAACCGACACGGAGGAGTCCTGCGAACGCTGCATAATAGTCATCGTTGCCCCCAACGACCACTTGGAGTTCGGAAATGTTTGCGACAAGTTTACAGACGAACTCTTGACGTTGTTGGTGCTTCTTGAGGTGATGAGCGATGTTAAGCTATTGCGGTCATACGAACCTGTTTGAAAGTTCACACTTGCCGAAAGCCGTCTATACATATTGGCTTTAGCATCTTGCGAGTGCGACCACCTCAAACTAAAATCTCGCGATACAGAATAAGAGCCGGGCACTTCCTTGTCGCCGTACTTGGTGAGCAAATAGCTGGCATCCAACCTTCCTGAATATTTATACCGCTTGCGGT
>JBHBVA010000300.1:0-3179 GCA_041793355.1 Bacteroidota bacterium
TACTCGAATTACCTTTTTGGGGCTTTGTCTGTTTATCTGCACTCAGGTGCTGGCCCAAAATTTGGAGGCAGTAAAAGGCAAAACATCGTATCACTTCTGGTTGCACACACCGGAAAGCAAAGAAAACAAACAACCTGTTTTTGTCTTTCTGCACGGGCGGAGTTTGTGTGGCTCCAATATCGAACGTGTGAAAAGATATGGAATGCTGTATGCAATGCAGCGTGGACACAAGGTGCCGGGATTTGTAATTGCTCCTCAAACGCAAGGTGCTTGGAATGCCCACAAGGTGATGGAAGTGGTGGATTACGTGTTGCAAAACAATCCGTCGGCTGATGCTTCCAGAGTTTATGTTTGCGGGATGAGCTTAGGCGGATACGGCACAATGGAGGTGATAGGCAAATATCCCGATAGGATTGCGGCTGCAGTAGGGCTTTGCGGTGGCGGAACCTCCTCCGATGCGTCAAACTGGGCGAAAGTACCTATTCGGTTGTATCACGGCACGGCAGACAGAGCGGTGCCTATCTCGGAATCGAGAAAAATATACAAAGCCGTGAAGGCTGTAAACTCTGATGCCGACATCGAGCTATTCGAAATGAAAGGAGCTTCCCATGGTCGTCCCGAACGCCTGTTTCATCAGTCGGAAATTTACGATTGGATGCTACAATATTCTAAAGAACAGGAACTTAGATAAGAACGATTGCTTTGTGTCCGGTTGAAAACAGTAGCAGCTAAGTTGTTCATTATTAGTTTTATGGAGTAGCAAATCCTTTAAGTATAAGTGTGGAAATCACTTTTGTATTCACAAAATGTTATCGTACAAGAAAAAAAGGTAAATTTGTGCCGAAAAATAAACATTGAGAAGATGGTTCGATTTAAGAGAATACTTTTGAAATTGAGTGGCGAGTCGCTGATGGGCAACAAGCAAACGGGCATCGATGAAGTGCGTTTGATGGAATATGCACAGCAGATAAAGGAAATTGCCGATATGGGCGTGCAGGTAGCCATTGTGATAGGTGGAGGCAATATTTTTAGAGGATTGTCGGGGGCGGATAGAGGATTCGACCGTGTGAAAGGCGACCAAATGGGGATGTTGGCAACTGTTATCAACAGCCTGGCACTAAGTTCGGCACTTACATCGGTGGGGCAAAAGTCCAAAGTACTGACGGCCATCCGAATGGAACCTATCGGCGAATTTTACTCCAAATGGAAAGCCATTGAGGCTATGGAGGCCGGCTCGGTGGTAATTCTTTCGGGCGGAACTGGAAATCCGTTTTTTACAACAGATACAGGTTCGTCGTTGCGAGGTATAGAAGTAGAGGCCGATGTTATGCTGAAAGGCACTCGTGTGGATGGAATTTATGATTCAGACCCCGAAAAAAATCCCAACGCCGTGAAATTTGACAGCATCACCTACGACGAAATTTATAATAAAGGGCTGAAGGTGATGGATTTAACTGCTACTACAATGTGCAAGGAAAATAATCTGCCTATCATCGTATTTGATATGGACACGGTGGGTAACCTCAAAAAAGTGATGTTAGGAGAGAATATTGGAACCTACGTACACTTGTAAATGAATTGTTTGTAATTGAAAATCAGAAAGATAAAAATTATACAAGAATGGAAAACTTGAAGAAGATTCAGCAACAAGCTGCAGAAAAAATGCAAGGTGCTGTGGATTTTTTGGATGAGTCGTTGGCTCATATCCGTGCGGGCAAGGCAAATCCCAAAATTTTGGATGGCATTCGTGTGGAATATTACGGTTCGCTTACTCCGCTGACCAATGTTGCATCGGTGAACACTCCCGATGCCAAAACAATAATTATTCAACCTTGGGAAAAGAGTTTGTTGCGTGATATTGAGCGTGCTATAATGAACTCGGAAGTTGGTATTACCCCCGAAAATAATGGAGAAATCATTCGCTTGGGTATTCCTCCGCTCACGGAAGAGCGTCGTAAAATGTTGGTAAAGCAAGCCAAACAGGAGGCGGAAGATGCAAAAATCAGTGTGCGTAACGCAAGACGCGATGCAAACGATGCTATCAAAAAATCGGTAAAGGAAGGTGTTGCCGAAGATGCTGCCAAAGATGCCGAAGGCGAAGTGCAGAAAATACACGATAAGTTCATAAAAAAAATTGATGAGTTGTTTGGTCTCAAAGAAAAAGAAATTCTTACAGTCTGAAAACTTAAAATATTGATATATAGCAGGGAAGAGGCTTTTAAGGATGGAAGTTTCGTTCCCTGCTTGCGTTTATTATAATTGTGGCAGATGGAGGAAAAAAGCGGACTTGTTGTAAAAAACACGGGAAGTTGGTATTTGGTGCAGACGGATGCGGGAATAGTGGAGTCGAAGGTAAAAGGCAATTTCCGTCTGAAAGGGATTCGGAGTACCAATCCGGTATCGGTAGGCGACAGGGTGAAGATATTGGTAAACTCCGAAGGGACGGCATTTATCACCGAAATAGAAGACCGGAAGAACTATATTATTCGTCGTTCGTCTAATCTGTCTAAGCAATCGCACATCATTGCAGCAAATTTAGACAAGGTGCTACTGATTGCAACGGTGCAATATCCTGAAACTTCTACCACGTTTATCGACCGCTTTTTGGCAACGGCTGAAGCCTATCGGGTGCCGGCAACGCTTGTAATAAACAAGATAGATGCGTACGACGATGAAACATTGGCTTATGCAAACGACTTGGTTACGCTGTACGAACACATCGGTTACCCTTGCCTATTGGTTTCGGCTCTGGAAAACAGAGGAATAGAGGAGCTTAAACAATTGTTGAGTGGCAATATTACGTTGCTTTCGGGGCATTCGGGGGTGGGAAAATCTACACTGATTAACAAAATTCTACCCAATGCAAAGCTCCGTACGGGAGACATTTCGGCATCGCATCATAAAGGGATGCACACCACCACTTTTTCGGAAATGTTGGAGCTCCCTTCCGGTGGGTATATTATTGATACACCGGGTATTAAGGGATTTGGCACAGTGGATATGGAAAAGGCCGAACTTTCTCACTATTTTGTGGATATTTTTCATTTTTCGAAAGAGTGTCGTTTCAACAACTGTCAGCATTTGCAAGAGCCGGGCTGTGCCGTGCGGCAAGCTGTGGAGGAGCATTACATTAGCGAAAGCCGATATGCTTCTTATTTGAGCATGATGAGCGACGATGA
>JBHBVA010000301.1:0-2595 GCA_041793355.1 Bacteroidota bacterium
ACAGAACAATCGCTCCGCTTGGTGCCTGTGGTGCAGGGCTATGTGGTGGACAGCGTTTACATCAAGCACGGTCATAACCTCAATGGTACTCAATACGTTCGTGGCAACCGCCAGTGGCAAGTGGACACGCTTACGCACTTTTCTTCCAATCAATTGATTCTCCCCGCTTCGCAAGTAGATGGCGATGTGCTTGTTACCGCCCTGTTTAAGGACGAGAACTCTCGTTATCGACTGATATTCAGCGATGAATTTAATGCCCCCAACGGCACACAAGCAGATAGTGCCAAATGGGAACGTTGCCACCGCAAGCATCCCACTTGGGCACGCTTTTTGAGCAACCGCGAGGATGTGGCATATCAGCAAGATGGAAATCTGCATCTGCACGCTAAACCCAACGACGGCACTTCGGGTGAAGATGGTGAGATGGTAACCGGCGGAGTTCAGTCGGCAGGACGATTCAGCTTCAAATACGGAAAAGTGGAATGTAGAGCCCTTACCAATCCGCATACGGGGAACTTCCCTGCCATCTGGATGATGCCCGACGATTTTTATCAAGGATTAGTGGGCTGGCCACACTCCGGAGAGATAGACATTTGGGAAGCCATCAACAACGAAAACCGCTCTTATCACACCATTCACTCTTACTGGGCAAATGGCTCGGCAGATGGCGGATTGGGACGTAGCGGCGACCCCCAAAAAACGTTTAGTTACGACACACCATTGGACCGCTATCACACTTACGGCTTGGAGTGGGACGAAAACGAATTACGCTGGTTTGTGGACGGAAAACAAGTGGGGCAATACGCCCGTAAGGCAAATGTGCCTGAAAGTCAGCTCCAATTTCCATTCCGAAAAAATTACTACCTCATCCTCAATCAGTCTGTGGGTAATGGCGGATGGGCACACCGTCCGGATGTAAACCATACGTACACCACAAAAATCGATTGGATACGTGTGTATCAGCTACCCGACGAACAATCGAGCATCGTTTCGGCGGAGAATGCTACCGGCCTGAAAATCGACCTGCAAGGCAGAACGCTTACCGTGTCGGGTGATGTATCCTTCACCGTTACCGATTTGAGTGGCAAGGTGTATCTCACCGCTCTGCACGGTGGTACGCACACAATAGCATTGCCTGCCGGCGTATATCTGGTAAACGGTAGCAAGGTGCTTGTTCCTTAAGCAATTAGATATTTCATAAGCAATTTCAAGACGGTGTGGTCTAATGGGCTACATCGTCTTTTTTTATGTGGTATCTTCACATTTGCCACAATATAGCTATCCCATCACAATAGGTCTTTTTTCAATTCTTTGCCCTATGGCATAATGTCGAAAGCATCAGCATCTTGCCACACGGGAAACTTTTGACGAAATTTTTGCAATGCACTTCGTGATATTTGCACGTGGGCGAGGCATTCGCCGGCTCCGCTATCAGTTATTACATTCCCTTTGAAATCAATTACTTGCGATTGACCGATATAGTGTAAACCTATCCCATCGGTTCCTACACGATTTACACCGCACACGTACGCTACGTTTTCGATGGCACGGGCTTGCAACAACGTGTTCCACACTTTAGCACGGGGTTGCGGCCAATTGGCAACACAAATCAACAAGTCGTACCGATTGTTCACATTCCTAATCCATACGGGAAACCGCAAGTCATAACAGACTATCAATCCGATATTAAATCCTCTGAATGAAGCAATTAACTGCTTGCTTCCTGCTGCAAAATGGTTGTGTTCGCCTCCCATTCTGAACAGATGTCGCTTGTTGTAAAATTGCGTGTCTTGCGGTGTAATAAAAAAGCCTCTGTTGTAGCATTTTTCGTTTTCGCCTGCGATGAAACTTCCCGCCAGAGCCACGTTGTATTTTTGCGACAGTTTTTTAAGCCATTGCAGGGTTTCTCCATCGCCGGGTTCGCTCAGTTGCTTACTGTTCATCGAAAATCCGGTGCTAAACATTTCGGGTAGCACCACCACATCGGTTGGCTCGGTATTTTCGGCAAGCAATTGTTCCACTTTACGAAAATTTGCGTGTTTGTTTTCCCACACAATGTCTGTTTGCAGCAGGGCAAGGTTGAGAGTGTCGCTCATATTTTCTTATATCAAATTATATGTATTAATACTCTGATTATTAGATGTATAAATATCCTTCATTACTTGCAAATGTACAAAAAAAAGAGTGGATTTCTCCTTTGTGCGAAAAGAAATATTTTTTAAGTTTTTTGCTTATGGAATTTTCCTTGTAAATCACTCTATATGATTAAAAAGAAGATTGTAAATATTTTTTATATCTTTGAGCAGAACTTTGACAATATCGAAAACACTAAAGATTATTATGATTATGAAGTATTCAACTTTATTCTTATTTGCTTTAGTCTTCCTCTCCTGTGTTGAGCGGAAAGCGGAGCAAGCAACGTCTGCCACAGCCGAGGTGGTGTCAGACACACGCTCGAAGTTGGAACGCTTTCTCAACAACCCCACCGACTCGGTGTATCAGCACGTCGATTTGTCGGGCGACAGCATTCGCCAAATGCCCGACCTTTCGGCATATACTATAGAGAGTTTAGACTTGTCTAACAATCAGATAGAT
>JBHBVA010000302.1:0-2519 GCA_041793355.1 Bacteroidota bacterium
AACTTCGCTTTCGGCAACTAGTACCAAGCTACTGTTTTTCGATTTGCGAAAGCCGTTGGAGATAAATTCTTCCAACTGGTCTTTTTCGTAGGCATATTCGGGTATCACGGCTGCTTCCGCTCCCGATGCGATGGCACCGTTCAGAGCCAAAATTCCGCATTCACGTCCCATTACCTCGATGAAGAAAAGCCGTTCGTGCGATGATGCCGTATCGCGAATTTTGTCCACCGCTTCCATTATTGTATTCAGAGCCGTGTCATAACCGATGGTCATATCCGTGCCGAAAAGGTCGTTGTCGATAGTGCCGGGCAAACCCACTATGGGGAAGTTGAACTCTTGGGCAAAGATGCGTGCCCCCGTGAGCGAACCATCACCTCCGATAACTACCAAGGCATCTATACCTTCGCGTACTAACGCTTCGTAAGCCGTTTTTCGTCCTTCGGGGGTCATAAATTCCTGACAACGAGCAGTTTTCAGAATAGTACCACCTTGTTGTATAATGTTGCTGACACTACTGGTTGTAAATTCCACTATTTCGTTGGTAATCAATCCTCTATACCCTCTCATAATGCCTTTTACCCGCATACCGCTATGAATGGCGGCACGTGTTACGGCACGAATGGCGGCATTCATGCCCGGAGCATCGCCTCCTGAGGTGAGTATTCCTATACATTTGATAGCCATATCTTTAATGTTTAATTCTGTTTTATACAATTATTGTTTCCTTGTTGTTCTGCGAACAGAAATCCGGTACAAAGGTAGGTACAATTTGACCGTTACGGAAACAAAATATCAGCCTTGTTTCAACTTTTCGATGTGGGCTTTCACCTCCTCCATTTGCCACATAGGCGTGGAGGTAGCTCCGCAGATACCGATGGATAGATGAGGCAGCAACAATGAAGCGTCCACATCGGCAGGGGTGGTAACAAAATGGCTGTTGGGGTTGTATTTTTTTGCTTCGGCATACAGTACCTTTCCGTTGGAACTTTTTTCGCCTGCCACAAAGAAAATCAGGTCGTGCGATGATGCAAACTCTTTGATGTTGGGAATCCGATTAGACACTTGCCGGCATATCGTGTCGAAATATTCAAAGGTTGCATCGCCTTGCATACGGGCCTGTATGGTATCAATTATTTCCTGAAATCCGTCCAAAGGCTTGGTTGTTTGCGAAAAAAGGCAGATGTTCCGTCCGAAATCGAGTTTTTCCAAATCCTCTTTTTTTTCTATCACTATGGCTTCGGAGTTGGTCTGCCCCATCAGTCCGTTCACTTCGGCGTGCCCTATCTTTCCGTAAATCACTATTTGAGCAGAAGTTACGTGTTGAATTTCGGCTTCGTACTTGCTTTTGATACGTTTCTGCAAACGCAATACCACGGGGCAGGAAGCATCGATGATGGTGATGTTGTTTTGCCGTGCCGTTTCGTAAGTGGAGGGCGGTTCGCCGTGGGCTCGCAACAGCACTTTGGCATTTTTCAGTTCGGCAAACTGTTCGTGATTGATGGTGATAAGCCCCATTTTCGAAAGGCGTTCCACTTCGATGTTGTTGTGTACTATGTCGCCTAAGCAATACAATGTTTCACCTTTGCTTAGCTCTTCCTCCGCTTTTTTGATGGCATTTACTACACCAAAGCAAAAGCCCGATTTTCCATCTATTTCAATGATACTCATTTGTTTATAGCTTGATGAAACATTTGCAACAGTTGGTTGCGTTGCTCGTCTATAGTAATGTCCGAGTTGTCCAGCAGTAGTGCATCTTCCGCCTTGCGTAGGGGACTTTCGGTTCTGTTTTGGTCTATCTCATCACGTTGCACCACATTGGCGAGTACTTCGTCGAATGTGGTATGGTTGTCGCCTTTCTCCCTCAGCTCTTTCAAACGGCGGTTGGCTCGCACATCGGCTCGTGCAGTAACAAATACTTTCAGTTCCGCATCGGGAAACACTACCGTTCCGATGTCTCGACCATCCATTACAATGCCCTTTTCGTGCCCCATAGCCTGTTGCAACTGTACCATTGCTTGGCGAACAAATTTTAGCGAGGCTATTTCGCTAACTTTGCTTGCCACCTCCATCGAGCGGATGGCATCTTCCACCTTTTCGTCGTTCAGATAAGTATCCGGTTTTCCGGTTTCGGGGTTATAACGAAAACTGATGCGGATATCGCTCATCGACTTCTCCAAAGCGTCCACATCGAGTTGGTTGTTTACAAAAAATCCCTTCTGCAAGGCAAAAAGGGTAGTGGCACGATACATCGAACCACTGTCGATGTAAACGTAGCCTATTTGTTTGGCCAAATCTTTCGCCATAGTGCTTTTTCCGCAGGAGGAAAAACCATCGATGGCAACTACTATTTTTTTCACTTCTATATTGATATTCAGTATGTTTTTATTGTCTTACTGTCCGCCTAAGTCTATGCCCAAACTAAGCATATAAGCCGTGGACGAGGCCTGATAACGCGACATTGAAGCACCTATGTTGAAACGCTTGGCTTTCAGACCGGCACCCAAACTCAGTCCTCCCCA
>JBHBVA010000303.1:0-3453 GCA_041793355.1 Bacteroidota bacterium
ACCGCCTAACTTTCGCAGGTCGCGCGTGTGTGTACGACTGTAAATCATCCCAATTACGGCAAAAAACATTGCTGTCATCACACCGTGCGACACCATCTGCATCACGGCCCCTGTCATTGCTGTTTTGTTCCAAATAAGGATGGCAAATAGTATCAGGCAACAATGCGAAACCGACGAGTAGGCATTGATGTATTTCAGGTCCGTCTGCGAAACAGCACAAAACGCTCCGTACACCACACCTATCACGGTGAGTATCACAAAAATCCATCCTGTAGCCTCAGCCCCTTCGGGTAAAAGATACATTCCTACACGGAAGCAACCATAAGCACCCAAGTTTTTCAACACACCGGCGTGAAACATCGATACGGCAGTGGGAGCACAACCATATCCGTCGGGCGACCACGTGTGAAACGGGAACAAGGCACTAAGCGTACCGAAACCGATGAAAACAAGAGGGAAAGCCCACACTTGTACATCTGTGGGAATACTGGCATTTTTGGCTATTTCAAATATGTTGAACGTGTAATTGCCATCGGGCGACGAGTGGAAGTAAATGGCCAACAATCCGGTGAAGATAAAGGCCGAAGCTCCCATCAGCATCAAAGCAACCTTCATAGCCGCATACTCTTTTTTTCCATTGCCCCACACTCCGATAAGCAGATACATCGGGATAAGGGCAATCTCGTAGAAGAAGAACATCGTAAACAAATCGGTAGTGATAAAGAAACCGTAAACACCCACCGATAGCATTGTAAGCCACATAAAAAAGTCGCGTGGCAACAGCTTCATATCCCACGAAGTGAAAACTCCCGTAAACAAGATAAGAGACGTGAGGGCAATCATCAGCACCGAAATACCATCCACCCCAATAGAGTAGTGAATGTTCAGATTGGTTGCCTGATACCAAACAGCGTCGTAGGTAAACAAAAATTCGGAAGTGTTTCCGGCCTGACGCTCTCCGAAGAATAAAAATATCAGTACCGCCGACAAAATCAACTCAATGGTGGAACCTATCACACCTACCGTACGCACCTGCTTGATGTTGTTGCAAAAGGCAAACGCTACCAACATCAGTATGGGCACAAGTACAAATAACGAAAGAATATTCATTGCTTTTATATTTTTTGACGGAGCGAATAATTCAGCTCTTTATCAGATTATTACAATATAAATCATTTAGAAAATTGCTATTTCAGGATAAATGCTACCAGCCAACCGCCGAACACAACAAACAGTACTAATATACCTACCAAATAGATAAGCGTGTACTGCTGAATGCGTCCCGATTGCCAACCCTTGATATTACTCGAAATGGATTGTGTGGCAGAAGCAATACCGTTCATAAACCCATCAATGATGTTTACATCAATCCACGCCATAGGGCGAGATATGCAGTTGAAAATCACCTTTTTGGTAAAAAACAACCAAACTTCATCGAAATAGAATTTATTGAGTGCAGCCGTATAAAATCCACCAAAAGCCGAAGCTGTTTTGTCCGCCTTGTCGCTTTTGTTGATGTACATCACAGAAGCCACACCGATACCAATTGCAGCTACACCCACACTCAATGCAGCCACCAAAGGATTGATGTGTGCGGCAAATGCTTTTCCGTCGGCAGTGATGTATTCGCTAAAAGGCAGAAAGCCCGTAACACACGTCAGCACAGCCAAGAAAATAAGCGGTAGCGACATCACCGCCTCCCCGTCGTGCGGTGTGTGGTGGTAGTGTTTCTGATTGTCGTAATAAAAGATGCGATAAAACAAGCGGAACATATAAAAGGCTGTCAAGCTTGCCGATACCGTTAGGATGGCAAACAATACCACGTCGTGGTGCATTGTAGCAGCCAATATTTCATCTTTCGAAAAGAATCCGGAGAATGGAGGAATACCGGCAATTGCCAAACAAGCAATCAAAAATGTCCAATGAGCCACCGGCATATACTTCCGCAAACCACCCATATCGTTCATATCGTTGCTATGCACAGCGTGAATAATGGCTCCTGCCCCCAAAAACAACAAGGCTTTGAAAAATGCGTGGGTAAACAAATGGAACATCGATGCCATATAACCCAATCCCTCGTGTCCTTGGAACCCCGAAACAGCAAGGGAGGTAATCATATACGAAATTTGCGAAATGGTAGAAAATGCCAGCACTCGTTTAATGTCCGTTTGCGTGCACGCCACGACAGCTGCAAACAATGCCGTAATGGCTCCCATATAGCCGATGATGTCAAGTACTTCGGGGGTAAACAAATATACCGGGAACAAACGAGCTACCAAAAAAACTCCTGCCACCACCATTGTTGCGGCGTGAATGAGTGCCGACACGGGAGTGGGACCTTCCATTGCATCGGGCAACCAAATGTGAAAAGGCAACAAGGCCGACTTTCCGACCCCACCCATAAAGATGAGGAACATCGCCCACGACAAACCCGAAATACCCAAGAAAGCGACTCCCTCTGCCGACGAAAAAAGGGCTTTATTCCCGCTTGTGAGCGTAGCAAAGTCGAACGTTTCGGTGAAGAACGACAAAACCAAAATTCCTATCAGGAAAAAGAAATCGGCAAAGCGGGTTACGATAAACGCTTTTTTTGCAGCCGCCACAGCCGAAGGTTTGGTGTAGTAAAACCCGATAAGCATAAACGAGGAAACACCCACCAGCTCCCAAAAAATATACATTTGGAAGATGTTGGTGGCAACGACCAAGCCCAGCATCGAAAAACTGAATAGCGACAACAAAGCATAGTAGCGTTGAAAACCTTGCTCACCTCGCATATAGCCCAAACTGTAAATATGCACCATCAACGACACGGTGGTGATAACGATAAGCATCATTGCCGAAATGGGGTCGAGATACATTCCCATATCGATGTGTAATGCCTCGCTGAATCTCAACCACTCGTAGTTGAAAACTGTTTGTGCCACAAAGCCATCGCCTATTTTTCCCGTGCCGAAATAGTATTGCAACGCCACAGCATAACTCAGCAACGCCGTAATTGCCATATTGACCGTTCCGAGCCAACCGGTCACTTTGGGCTTCAGATACTTGCCTCCCAACCCCAATGCAAGAAACATCAAAGCGGGCAATGCAAGAATTAACAAACTGAATGTAAGCATAAAAACCTTCTGTATATTTTCGTAACTATTTGATTGCTAAATTAGTGTTTCATTTCCGAAACATTATCGTCTATGAAAATGTTGTTTGCCTTGCGATACAGATTTATCACAATGGCAATAGCTACTGCTGCCTCTGCCGCTGCAATGGCAATGGTAAACAGCGTAAAGTAAAACCCTTCTAACTGTCCGGGGTAAAGGTAGCGGTTGAACACCACAAAATTCAAATCCACGGCATTGAGCATCAACTCAGCCGAAAAAAGCACCATCATCATATTTTTGCGAGACATAAAACCATACACCCCTACGAAAAAAATGATAGTACTCACCGCCAAATACA
>JBHBVA010000304.1:0-5318 GCA_041793355.1 Bacteroidota bacterium
CCTTTCTTTAATTTTTGTACTTCATTCCGTTTGCCGGAAAAACAAGATAACTCTGTCTTTCACGATGCAAAAGTACAACAACCGCAAGAGCCCTGCATTGACCTATGTTAAGAACGTATGCGGGCGGAAAAATTCTTGTGTGCCAACCCTTTGCGGATGCGGCTGAGGCTTTCGGGCGTGATGCCCAAAAATGATGCCACCATTGTTTGCGGTACACGGAGCATAATTTCGGGGTAGGTGGCCACAAAGTGCAGATAACGCTCTTCGGCGGTGTCGCTTTGCAGTGATGTAATGCGGCGTTGCAACGTTTGGATGTGTTCGTATAGCAGGTTTTTGTTGAATGCGGCAAAAGTGCTGTCTTCCTCCTCCAAAGTTTGCACTTGCTGCTCGTTTAGTAGCAATATGCGGCTGTCTTCGGTGGCTTGAATGAAGTAGCTGGACGGCTTGCCAAAGAATACGCTCTCCACATTCATCAAAAACCAACCCTCTACAGCAAATAGTAGCAGATGCTCCCGTCCCCGTTCGTCAATAAAATATTCGCGTACCGAACCTCGCTCCACAAATAGGCGGTGCGTGCAAGTTTCCCCCTGACGCAACAGAAAGTCGCCCCGTTTTACCTCCAAAACTTTACTTCTGTGGCACAATTGCTCCATTTGCTTGTCGTTCAGTGGCAGATTGGAGCGGATATATTCTGTAAAATGCAGTTCGTTCATATCGTTGGGGAATCTTGTTTGTGAATTTCGGCATTCAACTTTCGTATCTGCCACACATACAGAGCCGTACCGATGAGCGTAGCGAAAAAGTCGGCCACCGGCACCGATAGCCACACTCCGTGCAATCCCCATCCGAGCGGCAAAACAATAAGCAACGGAATGAGTAAGATAACTTGTCGGGTGAGGCTCAAAAAGATAGCTTGCCCTGCCATACCGATGGATTGAAAATAGCTGGACACTACGATAGGAAATCCTACGATGGGAAACATAGCCGTAAAATATCGCAAAGCAGCCACCGACTCGTCGGCCAATTGCTGGCTGTTGGGGTTGAAAATACCTACCAATACTTCAGGCATCAGTTGGCAGAGGGCAAAACTTACCACCATCACTGCCGTTGCTACACGAATGGTGTAGTTAAGTGCTTCTTTCACACGGTAATACATCTTTGCTCCGTAGTTATATCCCACAAGGGGTTGCATCCCCTGCGTAAGTCCGATGATAATCATCAGCACCAGCATCATCAATCTGTTGGCTATCGTAAAAGCTCCTATGGAGGCGGTGCTTTCGTTTCCTGCGTATGCCTTTATTTGTGCAATGATGAGAAACACCACAGCTGATGCAGCCACTTGTATGCAGAAAGGTGCCATCCCGATACTGATAATGGAGCGTATGCTCTCCCAATGGGGCTTGGCAAAGAGGTGTACCTTACGCAGGCGAATGGTGCTTTTGCGGGCAACAAAATGTTGCATCACAAACACAAAACCCACCAGCATTGCCACCACAGTGGCGGCTGCGGCTCCCTTGATGCCCCAGTCCAATGTGCGTATAAATAGCGGAGCCAGTGCCGTGTTTACGATTACGGTGATAAACATCGTTACCATTGCCTTGATGGGATAGCCCGACGACCGCATCACGGCATTGAAGTTGAAGCACAGCGACAGGAATAAATTGCCCGGCAGAAACACCAGCAAAAAATCCTGAGCATAGGGCAGGGTAGTGGCATCTGCTCCCGAAAATATAAGTATTGGCTTAAGAAACAGGTAGATAGCAAATAAAGTACTTCCACTCAGCACCAAAGTCATCAGCAGAGAAGTGGCAGCTATCTTTTCGGCTTCGCCCCAATTGCCTTCGCCCAAGGCGATGCTCACACGTGTGGCGGCCCCTGCCCCCACCAGCATCCCGACGGCCGCCGTCAAGTTCATAATAGGCATCACTATACCCAATCCGGCCAGAGCGTCGTCGCCTATCCAGTGCCCTACGAATATGCCGTCTATAATATTGTATAGCGACATCACCACCATCCCGATGATGGCAGGCAAGGCGTATTGCCACAATAGTTTGCGGATATTGCTCTGTCCCAATTCGTTGATACTTGCCGTGTGCGTCATTGCCATGTTTCTTTTTTGGAGTTACAAAGATACAATATTGGCTCGATATTAAAAAAAGTGCTATCTCGTCAGAGGATAGCACTTTGATGATTCGTTACCGCACCCCAACGCTTAAGCGTATTCCGATGGTATAATGTAACGTACAACACCTTTCACCGACTCCGGCTTATGGGGTTTGGTGGATGCTTTGGGTTTGCCTTCGTCATCGAAATAATAAGTGTTGTAATCGCCTTCGGGTGTAATACTTTCCAATACCCGTATTTTGAAAAATTTTTTATCGTCGAGGTATATCAGCAAAATATCGTTGGGGTGAACAGATAGGTCGTCTCTCATTTTCTCCACCAGCAATTCTTGCCCCGAATGAATTCCTCGTGGCTTCATACAATTACCCTTTACTGAAACCCTACGAAACTGCGACGAGGTAACCACTTTGTTGTCGGGGGTGCGAAACACTCCCATTGGTGCAACACGGCATCCGCTATTCAGTTCGTTGATGTTTACTTCCTTAGATGGTCCTGCATCGACAGGCTCGTCAGGACGTGTGGTAGGGGTACAGCTTGCAGCACTCCGGCACGGGGCGGAATGTAGTTTTCTTTTGCTTGCTCTACATACATACAAAAAAAATAACTGTTTGAAATACTGTTAATTATCGCGTTTGTGCCATTCGCCTTCTTTCCCCGCAGGAGGAGCTTTTGAAGAAACGGCGTGCAAGACAAAAAAACGTCGGGCCAAATTTGACCTAACGTTTAACGGTATTTTAATTATTTAGGGGGCTTATACGTTTACGGGGGGTAAAAAAGCATCGTCAAAATGTTCTATCCGAAATCCGCCTTTAGCTTGCCAAACGGCGGCAATTATATCAAAACGAACAGGTTTGTCGGCATCTGTTTCCCTTAAATAGAGGTCAGCAGCTTGCACCAAACGCTTGATACGGGCATTGCCTACGGATTCGTGCGGGTCGCCCCACTCGTCGGAGGTGCGGGTTTTTACCTCTACAAACACTATAAACTCCTCATTTTCGGCTATGATGTCCACTTCGTAGCGTTCCTCTCGCCAGTTGCGATGCAAAATGGCGTATCCCAGCCGTTGCAAGTGCAAAGCGGCGGCATCTTCGCCCATCTTTCCCAGCTCGTTATGTTTTGCCATAAAAATCTGTTTTACAGTTGTTTATAAAAAAACAGAAGATGCTCGCTAATCTGTGAAAGTGAGCATCTTCTTCAATCATTTTATTAAAATTATCTTGCCTTATTGTGCTTATTCGTCAGCCGACCGGCGTGGACGAGGTGTACGGTTGAGAATTTCATTTTCATCGTTTATAGGCTGTGATGAAGAAACTGGCAGCTTCAAAAATTCATCCGAATCCAACAAAACTATTTTTGCTTGCGGAACTAAATATACTTGTTTTTTTTGCATTTTCTTATCCTCTCTATTTTGCGATAAATACTTTTCCCTCACGTACATATATTTTTCCTCGTTGCAAGGTTTCCACTCGGCGACCAGCCAAATCGTACACCGCTCCGTTCACTTCCTCCACACGCTTTGTAGGGATAAGCGAAGTTGTACCAGCATCCATCAGTCGATAACTTGGCAATGTGTAGGACGTACCTGTTTTTGGCACTGCAAGATAAGCACGATTAGCGGGAATATTAGCCGAACCAATAATACGCAACACTATTTCGTTGGTTGCAGCATTGCGTGCAAGAGCGTAATAATTGTTTCGGGTAAAGTCCAAATCCGAGTTGGCAATCCGTGTGATAGTTCCGCTCAGAATTGTGCTTATAGTCGGTAGAGATGCCGTTGGCACAAACTGTTGTATGCCGGCTTGTTCTGCTTTCAGTACCACTGCCGTGCGAGCAGGCAACACATTCCCCGAAAGGGATACTAAATCGTATGCCTCGCTGCCCGACACTTGCAGATTGTTTGCCGTTACGCCTTGTGGCAACGTAACCGCAAAAGGCAGGTAAGTGGTAGCAAAAATACCGTTAGTACCTTCTGTAAAGTTGATGGGGAAGCTGAAGTCGCTCACCTCATCAAAATAGAAATCGGTGGTGAAGTTGGGAGCCGACCAACTGAAGTTTGCCGTACCGGAAAGGTGGTCCACTCTATACTCCGCACCCAAAGGCAAACCATTTGCCCGGATAGACAGCGTACCCAGTTGCGAACCTTTGGCAAATACCAGATGGCTGTTGCCATCGTAGGTTGAGGTGGCTGCACCACGCTCGGCATCGCTCAGACGAGCCATATATGCGTTGCCCGTGCCACTTGCCAACAGGTTTGTGGTGCCATCGGTTTGTGCCACCCACAAGGTGGTGTTGTCCGTAGCTCCCGACATCGACAGCGTGCGTTCGGTAGTACCCTCCATGGTGGGAGCATTGGCAATAAAACGACCGTCTAAGCGATTGCGTACGCGATATACTTTGCCGTCTTGTGGTAACTGCACATCAGCGTCGTTTTTGAAAGCCTCCAAAGCCGTTTTCAATCCGTCTGCCATCACGAAAGTGAAATCCGTTTTCGCTATATTTTTTGCTTCATCCACCTTTTGTTGCAAAACCGTACGGGTGGTAGCATCCATTTTCGGATAACCGATTCCCGTGCCAGCCAAAGCGGCTTCTGCCTCCTGCAATGGCGAGGTCAAACTATGGAAACGCCACGACGACATGTTATCAGTGGCAACCGAAAAGAATCCCATTCGCTTGTTAGACTGTGCACCTCCGTTCCAGTTCCAAGGGCCTACGCCGAATGTTTTGGTTGTAGCATCGTAAGGATACACATCAAAACGTGTTTTTGTAACATCTTCGGGCACTATCTTCCACATTTTGGCTTCGGCTTTATTGTCCACCAATGAGACCTTGTTAGCTCCACCCGACAAATCACTATAAGTAAACCACTTACGCTCGTCAATATTGTAGATGTACACCAATTCGCCAACTTCGCTGTCAATCAAGGCAAAACGCCCTGCGGAAGTTTTGGTGGTAGTAGATGCCGAATTAGCCGTTACGTAATAGCTTTCATTTCCAGCATTCTGTATCACATAAGGTGTGTTTATCGCATCTTCGCTAATTGCCACCGCCAAGCCGTGTCGGTAGTTGTAAGGCTCGGTAACGTTGGTATATTGCGGAAGTATTTGTCCGTTTTCTACCACCGTAATTTCGTCTCCGTTGCCACCACCTACTTTTATGGTGATGCCTGTAATATCCACACTGCCGGGGATGGTAAA
>JBHBVA010000305.1:0-3544 GCA_041793355.1 Bacteroidota bacterium
CGGACATTCGGCACAAGGTTCACGCAACATTTACGTATGCGATTTGTCGCAACGCAATCCTAAATCGGTACGCATAGGCGACACCGACAACCAACAAGTTTATGCCGACGTGCAAACTGCCACGTGGACCGATTGGAACTTCCGCTCGTCGCAAGGCGACAGCATTTACAGCCGCTACTATCTGCCTGCCAACTTCGATGCAAGCAAAAAATATCCGATGATTGTGTACTATTATGGCGGTGTATCGCCTTCGGCTCGCTACTTCGAATATTCTTATCCCTTTCAGGTGTTGGCAGGGCAAGGATATGTGGTGTATGTAATACAACCTCGCGGAACAGTAGGCTTCGGGCAAAAATTTGCAGCCCAACACGTAAATGCCTGGGGCAAAGGCACAGCCAACGATATTATAGAAGGGGTCAGCCAATTTGCCAACAACCACTCGTTTGTGGACAAAACCAAAATAGGGTGCATAGGGGCTTCCTACGGCGGTTTTATGACACAATATTTGATTTCGCACAGCAACCTGTTTGCGGCAGCCATATCGCACGCCGGCATCAGCAACATTGCCAGCTATTGGGGCGGAGGCACTTGGGGCTACTCGTACAGCAGCGTAGCATCGGCAGACAGCTATCCGTGGAACAATCCGGAGCTTTACACCAAGCAAAGCCCGTTGTTCAACGCCGACAAAATACACACTCCGCTACTGTTGCTGCACGGCACAGCCGACAACAATGTACCTCCTGCCGAAAGTATGCAAATGTACACAGCACTGCGTCTGCTGGGTCACGAGGTGTCGTTACTACAAATAGATGGCGAAAATCACGTTATCAACGATGCCGGCAAAAAAGCCGAATGGCAAAACAGCATCTTTGCCTGGTTTGCCAAGTATCTGAAAAACGAACCCGAATGGTGGGACAGTTTGTATCCCACCCCGAATAAATAAAGACATCGGGAAAACAGCATACGTAGCATCAACACAAAGGCCAAGCAGTCAAATGTTTGGCTTTTGCTTTTTCTCGAAAATTCGGAAAAACGTTTTTCTGAAAACAATTTAAGTAGTAACTTTGCCCCCCTTATCAGCAACGAGGAAGACTATGGATAATGGTTACAACATCACAGCAGAAGAGCAAGCATTGATACAGAGCGAGTTTGCCGCACTTATCAACGATTACCTCAACTCCAACCATCGCCGAAAGGTAGATATTATCAACAAGGCATTTGCGTTGGCAAACGAGGCACACAAGGGGGTGCGTCGCCGTTCGGGCGAACCCTACATTTTGCACCCTATTGCCGTAGCACGCATCATCAGCAAAGAGATAGGGCTGGGCTCCACGTCGATATGTGCCGCCTTGCTACACGATGTGGTGGAAGACACCGACTACACGGTGGACGACCTCCGCTCGATGTTTGGCGACAAAATAGCCGCCATTGTGGATGGGGTAACCAAAATACCCAGCGGGATGTTTGGCGACAACGTTTCGTCGCAAGCCGAAAACTTCCGCAAACTGTTGCTCACCATGTCCGACGACATTCGTGTGATACTCGTGAAGATAGCCGACCGCCTGCACAATATGCGTACATTGGGCTCGATGCTACCTGCCAAACGCTACAAAATTGCAGGCGAAACAATGTACATATACGCTCCGTTGGCACACAGATTGGGTTTGTTTGCCATCAAAACGGAGCTGGAAGAGCTGAGCTTCAAGTACGAAAATCCCGATGCGTACAACCACATTATTCATAAGTTGGAGGAGTCCAACATTCATCGTTCACGCATCTACGAGAACTTTGCAACCCCCGTTGTAGAACGCCTCAATAGGCTGAATATCAGCTATGATATGAAAGCCCGCGAAAAGTCTATCTACTCCATTTGGAACAAGATGCAGAAAAAAAACGTGGCTTTCGAGGAAATTTACGACCTTTTTGCCGTTCGCATCATATTTGATGCTCCCGAAGCGGAAGAGAAAGCCCGCTGCTGGGACATCTACACAGCCATCACCGAACTGTACGAACTCCGTCCCGACCGTATTCGAGACTGGATTAGCCGTCCTAAAATGAATGGCTATCAGGCACTTCACGTTACCGTGATGGGGCCCGACGGACAGTGGATTGAGGTGCAAATACGCAGCCGGAGGATGAATGAGATTGCCGAAAAAGGACTTGCCGCCCACTGGAAATACAAAACCGACAGAACAGGAGCAGACAAGACCGAAACCGACAACGAGCTGGAAAAATGGTTGGGTACCATCCGCGAAATATTGGAAAACCCCAATCCGAATGCACTCGACTTTTTAGACACCGTGAAGATGAACCTCTTTGCTTTGGAAATTTTCATTTTCACCCCCAAAGGCGATATGCGGATACTGCCGCAAGGTGCCACCGCTCTGGATTTTGCCTACGACCTCCACTCCAACATTGGCGACTGTGCTTTGGGGGCAAAGGTGAATCATCGCCTTGTGTCGCTCAATCACAAACTACGAAGTGGCGACCAAGTGGAAATAATCACTTCTCGCACACCCCGCCCCAATGCCGAATGGCTCAAAATAGTAACCACAGCCAAAGCACGCACCCGCATCGAAAATGCCTTGCGACGCATCCGACGCGAAATGATTCGCTCCGGCGAACAGCTCTTTTATCAGTATTTCAGCCAAATTAGCGTTGAGCCCTCCAATTCGCTCATCGACCAAATTATTGATTACTACCAGTTTGACAAGAGAGATGAATTGTTTTTCGCCATCGGAAACAAGGACATCTTGTTACCTAAAGACCCCAACGACTTGCTGCACATAAAGTACAGAAAAAGGCAAAATGCGGAGCTGAACAAGCAGGAGAAAAAGAAGGTAAACCAAAAAGAAACTTTTTTGCTGAAAGAGGAAAACTTCCGCAAAAACTTTGCCGTAGCTCCTTGTTGCAACCCTATTCCCGGCGAAACGGTGTTGGGCTATATGGATGAGGCTGGCGAAGTAACCATTCACAACGTGGATTGCGAGGTGGCACAAAAATTAAAAGTAAGTTTCGGCAATCGCATCGTTTCCACCGAATGGGGTAGCTATCACCAATATACGTTCTCCTCTACCCTCATTATCAAAGGGATAGATAAGATGGGAATGATTCAAGACATTGCCACTGCCATTACTGCAGATGGTGTAAATATCAAAAGTTTTGCCATAGAAAGCACCGATGGCGTGTTTGAAGGACGTATTTCGCTACACGTACACAGCGTGGAGGACGTAAATAAGGTGAGCAAAAAAATACAGGACATCGATGGTGTAAAATCGGTACATAAGTTATCAACGTGACAGAAGAAAGAGAAATACTATCGCTCTACGAACTGAACGGAGCCGTGCGAATGGCCATCAACCGCCAACTGCCTGCTCGCTATTGGGTACGTGCCGAACTCAGCGAGGTACACCCCAATCGAAACGGGCATTGCTACTTAGAGTTTGTAGAAAAAGACGAGCGAGGCAAAAATATTGTGGCAAAAGCTCGAGGCATTGTATTTGCAAACATTTATGCCTTGCTCCGTCCGCACTTCGAGGAACAG
>JBHBVA010000306.1:0-5582 GCA_041793355.1 Bacteroidota bacterium
CATTGTGCCTGCCGGCTTGACCAATGCCACAACTGCCGCCGGCGATGCTCGTGCTTTGTTCTGCACGTATGGCGAATACACCGAAGGTTCATCTACCAAGACCTTTGTTTCCACGTTGCCTATCAACGACGTTGCCACTTTCAAAGAAGGGGTTTCCATCATCAAGTTTTCAAATGCTTATTCCGATGGCTCGTCGCCCAAAAACAGCAACTTTGTGGATATGGATGTTCCTTTCTTGCGGAAAGCTGAAGCTTACCTCACTTATGCGGAAGCATTGCTCCGCAACGGAGGTAGCACAACCGATGCGTTGGCTGCGGTGAACACCTTGCGTTCGCGTGCCGGAGCTACATCTTTCACCTCTCTGACATTGGACAGAGTGTTGGACGAAAAAGCTCGCGAGTTCTATTTCGAGGCTCAACGCCGTACCGACCTTATCCGCTACGGATATTTCACCACATCTAACTATTTGTGGGATTGGAAGGGCGGAAGCCAAAGCGGTTCGTCGGTTTCGAGCATCTACAACTTGTTGCCCTTGCCTGCATCCGATTTGAATGCAAACGGCAATCTGATACAAAACACGGGTTACTAACAAGCAGAATATAATTTCACAAAAGAGAAATATAAGGGTAGTAGCGAGGGGTGCGGGATGCCCACCTACTGTCATAGCATTGCGATTTAGTTATCAATCACGGGCTATCGCACTCCTCCCTGCCCTTGTTTTTGTTGAATACTGATTATCAAAAGAATAGATATAAATATGAAACGTTATAGGAATATATTTACCCTTGTGCTGTCGGCATTGCTTGCCTTTGCTTGTAGCAAGGAAGACCCTACTGCCGTTTACAATGCGGACACTGCTCAGGCAAGTGTGTTGGGTAGCTTAGAGTCGGCATACACGCTGGCATCTGCCGATACGCTCGCCGTATCGTTTACCGAAGCCAAATACGATGCTCCTGCGGTGCTTACCACCTACACCTTGTATATGGACTTGGCAGGCAACAACTTTGCCGATGCTGTTTCGTTGGCAAGCGTAACTTCTGCTACCGATGGGTTTAAGGTTACCCACTCTGCCATAAATCGTGCTTTGCTCGACAAAAACGTAACTGCCGGAACGGCTACTGCTGTAGAGTTCCGCATCGTGTCGAATCTGCAAGGTGCTGTTACCGACAATTATGCCCTTACGTCTAACGTGGTAACTACCACGCTTACACCTTACTCGGCAGCAGCCGAATATGCCAAAGTGTGGGCTGTGGGCGACTACTGCGGATGGAATCACGGTAACTCGCAATACCTTTACAATTTCTTGAAAGATAATACCACTTTCGAGGGAGTGATAGACTTTGGTACGGCGGCAGCCAACGGATTTAAGTTTACCAACGAGGGTAGCTGGAGTGCAAGCGGCAACTACGGAACCGGAAGTACGGCTCCTACGGCGGAAGCATCCACCATCACGTTGGTGAACGATGGCGGTTCGGGCAACATCACGGCTTACAGCAGTCGTTTCTACAAGTTCTCGTTCAATACCAGCACTTTGGTGCTTACCAAAGAGATGAGTTTCAGCAAATTGGGAGTCATCGGTTCGGGTGTTGGCGGATGGAACGACAGCAACGAAATAGAGATGAGCTTTGATGCTGCTACACAAGAGTTCTATGCAGACGTAACATTGGTAGATGGCGAAATCAAGTTCCGCATCGATGCCTCGTGGAGTACTAACTACGGTGGTGTAGATGGAATTTTGAAATCGGGTGGCGACAACATTGCCGTTACCGCAGGCACATACCAAATACGGGTGAATCTGAACAACAGCGAAAGCCTCACTTACACCATAAAGCAAAAGTAACGAGCTGAAAAAATAAAGAAAAAAACGGGGTGGCTGATAATAGTTGCCCCGTTTTGCCCCCAAACAGAGATATTCTGTTACACGAGGTTGGGCTGAAAATAAAACACCCATACATAAACAATTTTTTTATGAAAAGAAAAGTCTTTTGGTTATTGCTCGTGCTGCTGCAAACGGCTATGCTGAACGCACAACAATGGTGCGGCAACAGCTTTGTGGTGGTCAATAACCTTTGGTACACAGGCAGCAACGCTTACATCCACACCGGAGGTAAGTTTGCCAATGCCAATCTTGGTACGCTCAGCGAGAGCATTTCGTTGGGTGGCGAGTTGCAGGTGTATCCCTCTACCGACAATCAGGCAGAGATGTATTACAGCATCGATGGCGGCAGTTTCACTGCCATAGCTCTCCCCAAAGTGGGACAAGAGGGCAACAACAGCAAGCATCAGGGCTTTGCCAACGTGGATATTTCGCACTTGACGGCGGGCGAACATACGCTGGAAGTTTACTTCAAAGCGGGCGGGCAAACAGACCGTGCCGATTACGTAGCCAAGTTCGTGGTACCTTCTGTTGCCACTGCCGACGGGCAATTGGTTACGGCATCGGAGCAGTTTCCGCGAGCCGGCCAACCGCTGACACTTACTTTCGACCTCTCGCAAGGCAATAGAGCATTGGCGGCAGCACTTTCCACCGATGCGTTGTATGCACATACGGGAGTGATTACCAATTTGAGTACTTCTACTTCCGACTGGAAATATGCTACCACGTGGGGTAGCAATACCGAAGCTCACAAACTAACCTACGTGAGCGACAATAAATGGCAACTGACCATTCCTACCGACGTGCGTTCGTTTTACGGAGTGCCTGTCGGCGAAACCATTCAGCAGTTGGTATTTGTAATTCGCAACAGCACAGGAACATCTGTTGCCAAAACGGCTGACAACAAGGATATTGCCGTAAAAATATTTGCCGAAGGCTTGCAAGTGAAGTTTCAAAAACCTGTTGGCGAGCAAATAATAACAAAAGGCACTACGCTGAACGTAAGTTTTCTTGCCAGCGAAAATGCCGATTTGCAGTTGTTGCAGGATGCTACCTTGTTGGCATCGCAAGCTAATAGCAGCAGTTATCAGGGTTCGCATACGTTTAACGCCGAAGGCACTTATCTGCTTACGGCAAAAGCCACCGCAGGCAGTAGCACTGCCACCGAAAGTATTCGGGTAGTGGTGCAAAAGGATGTGGTACAGGCTGTTCGTCCGGCCGGTACACGTGTGGGTATCAACTATATAAGCGATACGGAAGCTACTTTGGTGTTGTTTGCTCCGGGCAAACAGTCGGTGTACGTGTTGGGCGACTTTAACAACTGGACAGTGAACAACGACTACCAGATGAACCGCGACGGCGACTACTGGTGGCTTACGCTTACCGGACTTACTGCCGGCGAGGAGTACGCTTATCAATATCTCATAGACGGTTCGTTGCGAGTAGCAGATGCTTACACCGAAAAGGTGCTCGACCCTTGGAACGATGCTTACGTTCCGGCTGATGTGTATCCCAATTTGAAGGCATACCCTACGGGCAAAACCGAAGGTATTGTATCCGTGCTACAAACGGCTCAAACACCTTATCAATGGCAGGTTACTGATTTTAAAGCTCCTGCAAAAAAGGATTTGGTGATTTACGAATTGCACATCCGCGACTTTGTGGAGCAACACAGTTTTGATGCCGTTTCGCAAAAACTCGATTACTTACAAAAGTTGGGAATCAATGCCATCGAGCTGATGCCTGTAAACGAGTTCGAGGGCAACAGCAGTTGGGGTTACAATCCATCATTCTACTTTGCTTTGGATAAATATTACGGTACGAAAAACGCTTTTAAAGCCTTTGTGGACGAGTGTCATAAACGAGGCATCGCCGTGATTGTGGATATGGTACTCAACCATTCGTTCGGACAATCGCCACTGGTGCAAATGTATTGGGACAGCCAAAAGGCTCGCCCATCGGCAAACAGTCCTTGGTACAACGTTACTTCACCCAACACCGACTACAGTTGGGGCTACGACTTCAATCACGAAAGCACGCACACACAAGCGTTGGTGGACAGCGTGAACAGCTACTGGATGAAAGAGTACAAAGTGGACGGCTTCCGGTTCGACTTCACCAAAGGTTTTACAAACACGGTGGGCAACGGATGGAGTTACGATGCTTCTCGCATCGCCATCTTGAAACGAATGGCAAACGAAATATGGAAACGCAACGCATCGGCCTACGTGATATTGGAACACCTTACCGAGAACGGTGAGGAAATGGAACTTGCCAATGCGGGAATGATGTTGTGGGGAAATATGAACCACGCTTACAGTCAGAATATTATGGGGTGGAAATCCGAGTCCGACCTTTCGGGTGCAGTGTACACCAACAAAGGGTGGAGTGTGCCTCACTTGGTATCGTATATGGAAAGCCACGACGAGGAACGTTTGATGTACAAAGCCTTGTCGTATGGCAACGAAGTGGCAGGCGGATATTCGGCAAAAGACCTCAATACCGCATTGCAACGGGCTCAACTATCGGCAGCTTTTTACTTGTTGTTGCCGGGGCCCAAAATGATTTGGCAGTTTGGCGAATTGGGTTACGACTACTCCATCAACAGCAACGGAACAGCCCTCAGTACAGATTATCGTACTGCCCCCAAACCCATCCGCTGGGATTATCTGGAAGACAGTAACCGCAAGGCGGTGTACAACGCTTATGCCAAGCTCAACAACGTGAAAGCAACCAATCCGGCTTTTGCAGCATCCAATGTTTCGTATGCCATTGGTGCTGACAACATCACGAAATACGTGGTGTGGAATGGTGAAAACCAAGATGCTTTTGTGGTGGGCAATTTCGATGTAGCTCCCCAAAGCGTAACCGTTCCGCTACCACAGGCAGGGGTGTGGAAAAATGTTTTCACCGACCAAAAAGTGGAGTTCACCTACCCCAGTTATACAGTAACGTTGGCTCCCGGTGAATACCAAGTGTTTATACAGTCGGATGCAACGGTGGACGAACCATTGGTACAAGAATATCTGGATAGCGAGAACTTTGTGGGTGGATACACAGCATCGCAGTTGCAAACGCTCGGAACGTTGTACACTGCTTATCAAGCAGACAAAAGCACCACAAATGCTCTGGCGGTGAACAACGAGATGATTCGCCTTCGCGACAGCGAAACCAAAGTAGCCTTCTCTGCCGATAAATTTCATCGCTTGTTCGATGCTCACAACAAACAGCCTTTGTACGTGGATTACAACACTCACAGCCTTGCCACCCGCACGGCTTCGGATGCCGATAAAGTGGACGAATTTTGGCAAGTGTCGGCATTGGAGGGTACAGCTACCGTGCAAAATCCCAATACGAAAACAGCCCTTTCGCCTACGGCAGAAGTTTTGGTAGCAGGTGCAAGCACCAGTATATCAAATGTGGGAGTGGCTCGCTACGCTATTGCCCACAACAATGCTACGCAAACCGTTCGTTTGAGTCCCATTGATGCCGTAAACGTCACGGTAAAAGGTACTTACGCATCGTTTTGTTACCCCTTTGCCGTAACCGTACCAACGGAAGCTACCCCTTTTCGCTCCACAGGTAGTTTTGCAAGCGATGGTAGCTTGTTGCTCACCTCGCTCGATGGAGTAGTGCCTGCCCTTACTCCTACCTTGTTGCAAGCCCCTGCGGGTACATACAGCTTGCCCATTGCCTACGGCGATAC
>JBHBVA010000307.1:0-4038 GCA_041793355.1 Bacteroidota bacterium
ACGGCGACCAAAACCCACTGTAAGGGCATCGGGACGGATTTGTTTTACCAACTCCACCACTTCCGACGGCTTGCGGCTCTCTTTGGATAGGTTGTTTTCGAGTTGAGTTTTTACGTAGCTGATAAGGCGTTTTTTCAATGTTTGACGCACCGCCCACAACTCCTCGTCGGCCACTTTATAAATATCGCTCCAAATGCTTTCGTTCGATTGGTCGCTGAGGAAGTTTTTGCTAAATGCCTTGTTGTACAAAGCCTTCATCTCGCGTGAAGTCCACGTAGGCATATGCACACCGTTGGTTACGTAACCTACGTGCAACTCCTCCGGAAAATAGCCGCTCCATATCGGACGGAACATATCTCGCGATACTACCCCGTGAAGATAGCTTACTCCGTTGGCTGCCAAACAAGTGTTCAAAGCAAAGGCACTCATACTGAACTTTTCGTCCGTGCCGGGATGCTCGCGTCCCATATCCACAAACTCGTGCCAAGCCAGTCCCAGGCGGGCGGGATAGCTTCCCAAATATTTGCCCAGCAATCCTTCATCAAAATAGTCGTGCCCTGCAGGAACGGGGGTATGCACGGTGTATAAGCCCGATGCACGTACCACTTCCAACGCCTGGTTAAATGTCAAGCCTTCTCCCTCTATGAGGTCGAGCAAGCGTTGCACGTTGATAAGTGCAGCGTGTCCCTCGTTGCAGTGATACACATCTTTTTTAATTCCCAACTTGTTGAGCAACAATATACCTCCGATACCCAGCAAGTATTCCTGCTTCATACGGTTTTCCCAATCGCCACCGTATAATTGGTGCGTAATAGAGCGGTCAAACTCGCTGTTGGCATCCATATCCGTATCCATCAAATAGAGGCTGATACGTCCCACGTTCACTCGCCAAATATTGGCATACACCACACGTTCGGGATAAGGCACTTCCAGCACCATTTGGCTGCCATCTGCCTGCAACACAGGCTCTAAGGGCAGCTCGTCGAAGTTTTGTGGTTCGTAGTTGGCTATTTGTTGCCCGTCGGGCGAAATGCCCTGTGTAAAATATCCGTAACGATACAAGAAGCCTACGGCAGTCATATCCACACGGCTGTCGCTTGCCTCTTTCAGATAGTCGCCGGCCAGCACGCCCAAACCTCCCGAATAAATCTTCAAGGCACTGGACAAGCCGTACTCCATACTGAAGTATGCCACCGATGTTTTTGCGGTGTCGTACTTCTGGCTCATATAGGCATCAAAGTTGGCGAGTACGGTTTTCACTTGTTTCATCAAGCCCGCATCTTTCACCACCTCGCGACTTTTGTCGTAGGACAACTTTTGCAGGAAAACCACAGGGTTTTGTTGCGATTTTTCCCACAACTTACTGTCGATAGCTTCAAACAATTCTACAGCTTCACTGTTCCACACCCACCAAAGGTTACGTGCCAACTTCTCCAAAGGCAAAAGCTCTTCGGGCAGGTTGGCATGTGTGTACATACTCTTCCACGAGGGAGAGTTAGAGTAACTTGCACTTACTTTCATTTTGTAATAAGTTTTTGTTTTTTAATATAAATATTTTTCTCTGTTGCTAACGATATTGGCAAACTATTGCATCCGTAGGCTTGCCTCTTTCAGAGCCTCCTGATATACAACGTGGTAATGCTCGATAAAGTGCGACCAATCGGCTAATTTCGCCCGTGTTTCGGCACATTTTCGCATCGCTTTCACCTCCTCTTCACTCTTCATGGCTGCTTCAAACAGCAAGTCCTTAATATTTTCCGCCACTTCGTGAAAGTTAGAATCATCGCGAGGAATCACTTCCATCCCATCGTGGAGTCCTTTTTCGTCGCCCATCTTTTTGTTCCAAATACCAAAACCTGCCAGTGTGGTGGTGATGGTAGGCACGGCAAATGCCATACTTTCGTGCGGAGTGTAGCCCCACGGCTCGTAGTATGAGGGGAAAACGGTGATGTCCATACCGATGAGCAAGTCGTAGTAGCTCAAGTTGAAGATGCCGTCCTCGCCGTTGAGGTACGACGGAACAAAAATAACTTTTACCGGACTTTCGGGCTGATTGTGCATACCCACCGCCTGCAAGTGGTTGAGTACGGCATCCTCGTTCATATTGTGTAGCCAGTGCGTGATGACGGGTCGATGCAAAGCTCCTTCCAATTTCCGCTTGCGGAGGCGTTCTGCCAGGTCCGTACGAGGTTCCTTCATCCACGCAGGTACCATAATAAATGCCACTACCGTTTTGGGTAATTGCTTTACATACCGCAGGCGATTCAGTGCCTCGATGAACACGTCGATGCCTTTGTTTTTGTACTCATAGCGTCCGCTCGTGGCCACCAGTAAAGCATCGTCTTCAACAGTCTGCCCCAACAATTTTTCCGCCACGTTGATAAGCGTTTTGCGGGCTTTGGCACGCTTTCGTTCGTAAGTTTTGCCCTTTGGCACAATATCCTGCTCAAAACCATTGGGCGTAACCATAGGCATCCGTCCCAGCAGTTGGGCACACTCCCGTGCCGTGATGTCGCTCACGGTGGTGAAGCGGTCGGCATTCAAGGCAGCACATTTCTCTGCCGAGTGCTTTGCCTCCATATTCAGCTCGCGAGCCATTTGGTCGCCGTTGTACGCTGTCAGATAGTTGTACAAAGGTTTGTGATTGCCTGCAATGGAGCGACCGATAGACGTGGCGTGCGTAGTAAACACAGTGGCAACCTGTGGCAGATGCTTTTTCACGTAAAGCAGACCCATTGCCAGCTGCCATTCGTCGAAGTGGGCAATCACTTTGTGCTCCTGCAAGCCGAAAAAGCGATAGTAGCTTTCCACCACTTGCCCTGCCGCATAGGCAAACATAGACGACTCGTCGTAGTCGCCATATCCGTTCAGCGAGTTCACGCCAAAGTCGTCCCACATTTGGGCATATATCTCGTTTCTTTTAGCAAAAAGATGCCTGAAATCAACCAATACGGCTATAGGTTTTCCCTCTTCTTGCCATCGTCCTATTCTGATTTTTAGTCCCTGTTGTGCGGCACAGGCTTTCCAGTCGGCAAGCAGCGTTGAGTCTTCCTGAAACCACAAACTCTCCCGTTCGTGCCAAATATCCGGACCGATGAATATCAATCCGTCATCATATACTTTTTTTAATTTTTTAGCTTTCGATGCTAATACCGTGTAGATACCTCCTACTTTATTGCAAACTTCCCAGCTTGCTTCAAAAAGATAATCTTTCTTTTCTGCCATTTCATTCTCTTTCTCTGATTATTTAGGGGTGCAAAGATACTATATTTCTAAAAATAAAGCAAAAGCCACATTGGCTTAAAATGATTTCTGTACCTTTGCGGTCCGTTTTCTTTCCCGTTTAAGCCCGTTAGGTAGTGTGTATGGGTGCGGGAAAAGGCATTTGGATATAACCGTATTAAATAATGAAAAAAATAGCAAAAGCAATATTAAAGCTGATAGGTTGGCAGGTAAACGACAGCGTGGGATATCTGCCCAAGTGCGTGATTTGCGTGGCACCACACACCAGCAACTACGATTTTATTTTGGGTGAATTGGCTTACTTGTCGTTGGGCCGAACAGCCGGTTTTCTGATGAAAAAAGATTGGTTTTTCTTTCCTCTGGGGACACTCTTCCGAGCCATCGGAGGGGTGCCGGTGGACAGAAGCCGAAAGACATCGCTCACCCGACAACTGACCGACGAATTTAACAGACGTTCGCAGTTCAATATCGCTATCACCCCCGAAGGTACGCGAAAGGCTGTAACAGACTGGAAATCAGGGTTTTACTTTATAGCCAAAGAGGCAAACTTACCCATACTGCTTGCCACTATTAACTACGGAGCCAAAAGAGTGGATTTGTTTGAAAAATTCACGCCGACGGACAACGTGGAGGCCGACTTGGCATACATCAAAAGCCGATTTACCGATGCATCGGCGGCACGACATCCCGAAAAATTTCGGGTGTTGAAATAGATTGTATTACGGATGCTTTACAGCCCTCTCTGTCATCCTGAGCGGAGTCGAGGGTGGCAGAGAGGACCGGCAACAGTTTTTC
>JBHBVA010000308.1:0-3523 GCA_041793355.1 Bacteroidota bacterium
ACCCTTAGATGGAGCTTTTCCAAAGAATTTTTCCACTTCGGCCTGTACGGCAGGAATTCGGGTAGAACCACCTACCAAAATAACCTCGTCAATATCGGACGTATTCAAACCGGCATCACGCAAGGCGTTGCGACAAGGTTCGATGCACGCACGGATAAGTTTGTCTGCCAATTGTTCAAATTTTGCACGTGTGAGGGTACGCACCAAGTGTTTGGGGATACCATTAACAGGCATAATGTAAGGCAAATTTATCTCGGTAGAAGTTGTGCTGGAAAGCTCTATCTTAGCTTTTTCGGCAGCTTCTTTCAAGCGTTGCAAGGCCATTGGGTCGTGACGGAGGTCGATACCTTCATCGTTTTTAAATTCTTCTGCCAACCAGTCGATTATTACGTGGTCGAAATCATCTCCACCAAGATGGGTATCGCCGTTGGTAGATTTCACTTCAAACACGCCATCACCCAATTCGAGGATGGATACGTCGAACGTACCGCCACCGAGGTCGAATACCGCAATCTTCAAATCTTTGTTTGCTTTATCCAATCCGTAAGCCAAAGCTGCTGCTGTGGGCTCGTTCACGATACGGCGAACGTTCAAGCCAGCAATCTCGCCGGCCTCTTTTGTCGCCTGACGTTGAGCGTCGTTGAAGTACGCAGGCACGGTGATTACTGCATCTGTTACCTCTTGCCCCAAATAATCCTCGGCAGTTTTTTTCATCTTTTGCAAAATCATTGCCGAAATTTCTTGTGCCGTGTACAAACGACCATCAATATCCACACGAGGTGTATTGTTGTCGCCCTTCACTACCTTGTAGGGTACACGTTTGATTTCGTCTTGCACTTGGTCCCAATTTTCGCCCATAAAGCGTTTGATGGAGAAAATGGTTTTTTCGGGATTGGTAATAGCCTGACGTTTAGCCGGGTCGCCTATTTTACGTTCGCCACCATCCACAAAGGCTACAATAGAGGGTGTTGTGCGTTTTCCCTCGTTGTTTGCAATAACGGTAGGCTCGCTACCTTCCAATACAGATACACAAGAGTTTGTAGTACCTAAGTCAATTCCAATAATTTTTCCCATATTCTAATTTCGTTTTTTATATTCTACTTCAGTCAATTAAAACCTTGTCCGTCATCGCTACCAGAATGATCTTGCGGACGACAGCATTTATTCAAATGTTGTGCCAAAAGAAAAACGGAAGTACAAACTGACGAAATGGCAGTTTCAATATCTATGAAGCGAAAATACGCACTCTTTCGTTCCGTTTTCCGTAGCCGATGCAGGTACTTTTGATGCGAGCAATGATGATATACGCTACCAAAGGGGTAATGGCGGGCGAGTAGGTGTTCCGGTGCGTAGTGCTACTCGTGAGGCTGTGGAGCGTGTAGTGAAGCGTATGCAGGCTACGGGCTTAAACGATGTGGTGGTGATGGAGCAGGCGGAGTTTGACCGCAAGCTGGCGGAGATTAGAGGCAGGGCATATACGACTCGTAGGCAGGCGGAAGTGAATAAACGGTTTAATGAAACGCTTTCGGGACTTACAGTCGATAATGCAGATGCTACTGTATTATCTTTGGGAATGCCTAATGCTTTGCTTATGAGTGCAGGAATGGAGGCAAAGGAGATGAAGCTGTACGGCAATGAGGTCATCAAGAAGATGAAGAAGCACGGCTTCACGCTCGATAGTCTTACCGATTTGCCTCGTGCTGTGGCTAACCCAATTGCGGTGTTTACCGGTAGCCATACTGGTAGCCACGCAATATTGACAGAACTCAATGTAGATGGTAGGAATGTGCTTGTGAGTGTAAGCGTAGGTAAAGGCGGTGTAGATGTTGATTTTAATGTTGTAACATCAATCTATGGAAAGAACTCCGATAGTGTGGTGGAATGGTTGAAAAAAGGGCTTGCTACCTATATAAACAAAAGAAAAGCCCTCGACTATTTGCATCACTCCGCTCCAATTGCGGTAACCTCAAATAATGAAGAGCTTTCCGATGCCACAAATATAATAGAAAGTTTTGAAAATCCGAGTGCGAGCAGATATGAAGTTTCATTTGCATTTGAGAATCTTACCGAAGAGAGAGCCAGAGAGCTTGGGTATAAATCCTTTAGGGGTCAGTATTTGCGAAGTGGAACAGATACGCCGAATGCAAAAATGCGTGCGGAATTTGGCGATATGAGCGTTGAAGAAGCACGAGAAAAATTTGTATCGGATTTTGTTGTACGGATTTTTGGGGGGCAGGAACGAGATAAAAAGATTCGTGCTTTTGAGGATTATCTTCTGAGGCAAGGCATAGAGCCCCATCAGTCCGGTAAAAGCGAAAGTAGGTATTATTATTACAATGGGGTTAAGTATCGTTTTTCGGGACACTTGCATCCGTCCGGTAGTATGACCGATTCAACGTTTAATGTGGTGGATTTTGCAGCAGACCCCCACTTGATAGATGGTGTGGAGTTTATGCGTAGTCCGCAGGGTGTTGTTTATGGTTTTGTTACGGGCGATGGTGTTATTTACCTTAATCCGTCGGTGCTGAACTTGAATACTCCGATTCACGAATTTGGGCATTTGTGGAATAGTTTTGTTCGCAGGAGTAATCCCACTTTGTGGAAGCAAGGTGCCGATGCCGTTCGCAACAGCGTGTATTGGGAGCGTGTGAAGAGCAACCCTGCTTACAGCGGATTGAGCGATGATGGTAAGCTGGATGAGGCTTTGGCGATGGCTATAGGCGACCGTGGCGAGGCGTTGCTAAGCAATGGTGCCGGCTTTAACGGCATTGTGTTGCGTGGCTGGCTGACACGCTTGTGGTTGTGGCTCAAAGGTGCGTTGGGCTTTGGTGCTTCCGTCAGAGAGTTTTCGGACGTGGCTTTGGGCGATTTGCTTGGCGGTAAGGCTTTGGTAAACAAGGGAACGAAAGGGGTGCAGAGAGGTATTGACGCACAGGTGAGAAAGGCGGAGCAGGAAACGGATGTGCATCCAAGCGAAAGCCAAAAGAAATCGGGCAATTATCGCAAAGGGCGAGTACGCATAGACGGGTTGGATGTGTTGATAGAGCAACCAAAGGGAAGTGTGCGTAGTGGTGTGGACCGGAACGGAAAATCTTGGTCTATTACGATGAATCATACTTACGGCTACATTGGCGGAACCAAAGGCAAGGATGGCGACAACATAGATGTGTTTTTGTCCGACAATTTGGATGGCTGGACCGGTACGGTGTATGTGATTGACCAAGTGAACGACAAAGGTGTCTTTGACGAGCATAAGGTGATGTATGGTTTTAACTCGCAGGAGGAAGCACGCAAGGCATATCTTTCTAACTATGAAGATGGCTGGCAGGGATTGGGCAGTATTACTCCGGTGTCGAAAGAGGGCTTTAAGGGGTGGTTGCAATCGTCCAGGAGAAAAACAAAAGCCTTTGCCCAATATAAGGGGGTAAAGGGCAATGCGGATGCCGACTATCAGCGGGATGATGCTTGGGAAGCGGAGCAAGTGAACAAGGCTTTTAACGAACAGTTGCGAGGTTTGACGGAG
>JBHBVA010000309.1:0-3574 GCA_041793355.1 Bacteroidota bacterium
CAAGGGCCACACCATTCAGCCCAAAAGTCCACTACTACAGGCTTGTCTGTGTTCACAATTGCATCGAATGTTGCGTCAGTAATTTCAAGTGCCATAATTTCGTTTCTTTTTTGTTAATATATTTACTTATTTATATTCTGTCCTCTTTTGCTATTTAATTGATAGTAAAGGTTATATCTTCACTTGCTTCCAAATAGTCAATCAGAGGTTTGGATACAGCAATTTTCGTGCCATTTGCTCTGAAAGGTACCCTTAGGTTCCGTTCGCCATCTATCACGTCGAAATATAACAACGAGTCGCCGGGATTGTTCTTGATAAGGCACGACAACTCGTCGATAAGTTGTTTTGTCAATCCCCGTAGTGGCAACGTTATGCGAATTTTTTCAATCAGGCCGGTAACATCGCTAATCAGCTGAATGGATGAAATTTTCAAATCGAGCTTACCTGCACCAAAACGAGAGGGTTGCACTTTGGCACGTATGAGTATGCTTAAACCTTGGCGACCATATTTTGAGAAATTGATGAAATCGTCACCAAATAGAGGAAGCTCTCCTGCGGAATCAAAGTCTTCAATGCGGATAATCATATAGGGCTGCCCGCGCTTGCTGAGTCCCTCTCGCACATCGGTAATTATTCCACCGAACAGAAGCTCTTTGCCCAATAGTGCCTCACGCTCGTCTAAGGCATCTAAACGAACGTTGCATACGTATTTGAATATAGTGGCATAAGCATCCAGCGGATGAGCTGAAAGGTACATCCCGATGAGTTCCTTTTCTCGACTAAGTCGCTCAATGTCCGACCACACCTGTATTTTTGGCAGATTAGGTTGCACAATTTCGATGTCCGATACGTTACCAAATAGCGAATTGGCAGCTTCTGCCTTAGCTGTTTGATACTTGTATCCGTAACGAATCAACACATCTATAAAAGTATCGTGATTGCCTATCGGAGCCACAAAGTGTTCACGCTGAATGCCCGGAATACTGTCGAAAGCTCCTGCAATGGCCAAAAACTCAACATTTTTTTTGTTGCAGGACAAGAGGTTTACACGCTCCACAAAGTCGAAAATACTGGTAAACGGCCCGTTGGCATTACGTTCGCTGATTACACTTTCCACAGCCCCCTCGCCGACCCCTTTTATGGCTGCCAAGCCAAAGCGGATGTCTCCGTTTTTATTCACCGAAAACTTCAAGTTCGATTCATTAATATCCGGTCCAAAAACCCTGATACCCATCGCCTTACACTCATCCATAAACTTCGACACGTTCGTAATGTCCGACAAGTTTCTCGAAAGTACCGCTGCCATATACTCCGACGGATAATTTGCTTTTAGCCAAGCGGTTTGATAAGCCACCCACGAGTAACACGTTGCGTGCGATTTGTTGAAGGCGTAGGATGCAAATTTTTCCCAGTCGGCCCAAATTTTGTTCAAGGTTTTTTCATCGTGTCCATTCTTCTTGCCTCCCGTAAGAAATTTTTCTTTCAGGGCATTCATCTTGTCTATCAGCTTTTTACCCATCGCTTTACGCAACTCGTCCGACTGTCCACGGGTAAAATCTGCCAATAATCGCGACAAAAGCATCACCTGCTCTTGATACACCGTAATGCCGTAAGTATCACTTAAATAACGTTCCATTACAGGTATATCATAAGTGATGGGTTCGCGACCGTGCTTACGAGCCACAAACTGTGGGATGTAGTCCATCGGGCCCGGACGATACAAGGCATTCATCGCAATAAGGTCTTCAAACTTAGTTGGCTGAAGCTCACGCAAATACTTTTGCATGCCGGCAGATTCGAACTGGAAAGTTCCGGTAGTTTTTCCCGCACTATACAGTTCGTAAGTCTTGGGGTCGTCTATCGGTATTGTGTCGATATTTATTTTTTCGCCGGTGGTTTGCTCTATATATTCCACAGCTTCTTTGATGATGGACAGGGTTTTTAATCCCAAAAAGTCCATCTTGATAAGTCCCGTTTCTTCAATTACGGAGCCTTCGTATTGCGTAACCAAAATATTTTCGCCCGTTTCTTTGTCTTCTGCCGTGCTCACAGGCACCACGTCGGAGATGGCTTGTTGCCCGATAATTACTCCACAGGCGTGTACACCGGTGTTACGAACATTGCCTTCCAACATTTGAGCGTACTTCAAAGTATCTCGCATTACGGGGTCGTAGCTTCGCGCTGCTTCGCCCAGTTCGGGCACAAAAGCAATAGCGTCACGGAGTGTAACTTTCTTTTTATCAGGTATCTTGTCCGGAACAAGTTTAGTCAGTCGGTTCGATTCCGCAAGCGGAAGCTTTTGCACACGGGCCACGTCTTTGATGGCCGATTTGGTTGCCATCGTACCGTAAGTGATGATGTGAGCCACCCTCTCTTGTCCGTATTTATCTGTAACCCAGCGAAGTACCTCCCCACGTCCATCATCATCAAAGTCCACGTCGATATCAGGCATTGAAATACGGTCCGGGTTCAAAAAACGCTCGAACAGCAAGTCGTATTTAATGGGGTCTATATCCGTGATTCCCAAGCAATAAGCAACTGCCGAACCGGCTGCCGAACCTCGTCCCGGTCCTACCGATACTCCCATTTGTCGGGCAGCTGCAATAAAGTCCTGCACAATCAAAAAGTAACCGGGAAATCCCATCGTCTTCATCGTATCCAGCTCAAAGTCAAGACGTTCTTTGATTTCGGCATCCAAATTTTCCCCATACCGTTTGCGTGCACCAATCATTGTGAGGTGTGCCAGATAATCGGCTTCTAATTTGATGCGGATAACCTTGTTGTAGCCCCCCAATCGCTGAAATCCATCCTCGCCAAACTCCTGCTTCAGTGCCTCTTCGGTGTATTTCTGCTTATAATCTTCCTCCGTTGCAAACGATGGGTCAATTTCAAAAAATGGCATTAGGGGGCCGGAGTCGATGGAGTAATATTCCACTTTATCCGCAATTTCCACCGTATTGCGTAACACTTCCGGCAAATCGCCGAAAATTTCGTTCATTTCAGCTGTGGTTTTCAGCCACTCCTGTTTGGTGTAACGCATCCGTTTGGGGTCGTTCAGGTCTTTCCCCGTACTCAGACAGATTAGGCGGTCGTGTGCGTCGGCATCTTCCTCGTTGGCAAAATGCACATCGTTGGTAGCTATCACCTTCACTCCGTACTTTTCACCCATCCGCAAAAGCTCCTTATTCACTGCCTCTTGCAGTGGATATGCCTCAATATTGGCATCGGGGCGATTGGTTTTGTGGCGTTGCAATTCCAGATAAAAATCATCGCCAAACAGATTTTTGAACCATAACAAAGCCTCTTCTGCGGCTTCAATATCACCTTGTGTAATCTTTTTCGGAATTTCGCCGCCCAAGCATGCCGTGCTGACAATCAACCCTTCGTGATGTTTCTCGAGTAGTTCTTTATCTATTCGCGGACGCATATAAAATCCCTCGGTCCAGCTTTGCGAAACCATTTTAATAAGGTTTTTGTAGCCCGTGAAGTTTTTAGCCAATACTACCAAGTGCCAACCACTCATATCGGGTTTTCCCTCTTTAAGTTTCCGCCCCCGACGAGCTACATAGCATTC
>JBHBVA010000310.1:0-3598 GCA_041793355.1 Bacteroidota bacterium
ACCCGGGGTCGAACCGGGATGGAAGTGAATCCACTGGTGTTTGAGACCAGCGCGTCTACCGATTCCGCCATCTGGGCATTTCCGTTTTGCGAGTGCAAAGGTAACCTTTTTTCCTGACACTCCAAATGTTTTGCCACTTTTTTTGAGAAAAAGTTTACATCCGTGCAAATATCTCAATATTATACCTACCTTAGTGCAGTCAAATACGAGACTTTCCATCTCAACTAATTGACAATGAATGTGTAATGTGTTTTAGTCTCAGTTTATATAGTTTTATACACCACAAAATATAGTTTTATACACCACAAAATAAACAAAATACCTTATGAATAGGAACCACTATTGCCTTATTGAGGCAGGAGGACAAGGAAGCCGACTGTGGCCGCTGAGCCGGACGGAAAAGCCGAAACAGTTTCTGGACCTTTTAGGAGTGGGACGCTCGCTCTTGCAAATGACTTACGAGCGTTTCAAGAAAGTCATCCCTCCCGAAAACATACTGATAATCACACACATATCATATCATCACTGGGTAAAAGAGCAACTACCGCAACTGCCGGACGAACAAATTTTGCTGGAGCCGCTACCACGCGGAACGGCCGCAAGTGTGGCATACGCAGCTTACCGCCTGCGGGAAAAAAACGCAAATGCCCAGCTGGTGGTTACGCCTGCCGACCACGTGATTGAAAACGAGGCATACTTTATCGACATCGTTTCAAAAGGATTGCAAGCGGTGGCAGATAAGGATATTCTGCTGACTGTGGGCGTGAAGCCTACCCACCCCGAAACCCGATTCGGATACATTCAACTGGGCGAAGAGGTGTGTGCCGATATTCATTCCATCAAAGTATTTACCGAGAAGCCGGATGCCGACTTGGCTACCGTGCTGTACGAAAGCGGAGAGTTTGTGTGGAACTCCGGCATATTTATGTGGAGCGTAAACTCCGTGATTGAGGCTTTCAGAAAGCACATACCTGAGCTTTCGTCCAAACTGGATTGCTGTGTGGGGTATTTCCACACAGCAAACGAGCAAAAGAAGCTGGCGGAGGTGTATCCTTTTTTCCCAAATATGTCGATAGATTTTGGAATTATCGAACCGGCGACAAACGCCTGCGTGATTGAGGGCGATTTCGGATGGCTCGATTTGGGAACGTGGAGTACGTATCACGAGGCTCTCGAAAAGGATGCAGACGGCAATGCTGTGGCTGCACAACGGAGCAATGTGTTGTTTTACGACAGTGCCAACAATATGGTGGCTCTTCCTCCCGGCAAATTGGCCGTCATTCAGGGATTAGAGGGGTATATTGTTACGGAGGAAAACGGTGTGCTTCTTATCTGCAAACGCACAGAGGAGCAGAATATCAAGCGTTTTGTAACGGACGTAAAACTCCGTATGGGCAAAGACCTAAAGTAACAAAACCAAAAGCAGGGCAAACCCAAATGCTTGCCCTGCTTTGTTGCTCTTTTGCAATGTATAAGCTTGCCTTTCCCGCAAAAGCGAAACGGAGCAAACCCTCAAAACAGACTAAATTACTGTTGATTATTCTGCTTTTTTAGCCATCCGTTTGCGGTCGTTTTCATCCAAATATATTTTCCGCAGGCGGATAGCACCCGGAGTAACTTCCACGTACTCGTCTTCTTTGATGTATTCCAAAGCCTCTTCTAAGCTGAAAACGATGGGTGGTGGCAGTGTTGCCTTGTCGTCGGAGCCGGATGCACGCACGTTGGTGAGTTTTTTCGATTTGGTTACGTTTATCACCAAGTCGCCCTCTTTGCTATGTTCGCCCACTATTTGCCCCATATACACATCGGTTTGGGGTTCGATAAAGAATTTTCCTCTGTCCTGCAATTTGTCCAGTGCATAAGCAAAAGCATTTCCGCTTTCGATGGCTATGAGCGACCCGTTTTGTCGTTTGTCGATGTCGCCTCGCCAAGGCTGAAACTCCAAAAAGCGGTGGGCAATGACAGCCTCGCCTGCCGACAGGGTGAGGGCGATGTTGTTCAGCCCGATTATTCCCCGTGAGGGGATGGTGAATTCGAGGAATACCCGTTCGTTTTTTGTTTCCATCATTGTGAGTTCGCCCCTGCGACGTGTAACTACGTCAATGATTTTGCTGGCATACTCTTCGGGCAGATTGATGGTGAGTTGCTCCACCGGTTCGCATTTTACGCCGTCTATCTCTTTTACAATCACTTTGGGCTGCCCCACTTGCAGTTCGTAGCCCTCGCGACGCATTGTTTCAATCAGTACCGACAGGTGCAACACCCCACGTCCGTACACTATCCACGAGTCGGCACTGTCGGTTGTTTCCACCCGCAGGGCAAGGTTGCGGTCAAGCTCCTTTATCAGCCTTTCGTAAATGTGTCGTGAGGTTACAAACTTGCCCTCTTTGCCAAAAAACGGCGAGTTGTTGATGGTAAACAGCATCGACATTGTTGGCTCGTCTATATCGATAGGGTCGAGCGGTTCGGGCGTTAAGGCATCGGCAATGGAGTCGCCTATCTCGAACCCCTCTATGCCGATGATGGCACACAAATCCCCTGACTTCACGGTTTGCACTTTGGTTCGTCCCAAGCCCTCAAATACGTTTATCTCCTTGATGCGGGTTTTCGCTATGCTGCCATCTCGCTTGCAAAGCGAAATTTCCTGCCCTTCGGTAAGCTCGCCCCGATGCACTCGCCCGATGGCTATCCGCCCCACGTATTTTGAAAAGTCGAGTGAGGTAATCAGCATCTGCGGTGTGCCTTCCAGCACTTTCGGTGCAGGTATATGCTCTATGATGGCATCCAATAGCGGAGTGATGTCGTTGGTGGGTTGCTTCCAGTCGCAGCTCATCCACCCCTGCTTTGCCGACCCGTAGATGGTGGGAAAATCCAATTGCTCTTCGCTGGCGTCGAGGCTGAACATCAGGTCGAACACCATTTCGTGTACCTCTTCGGGGCGACAGTTGGGCTTGTCCACTTTGTTTATCACCACCATTGGTTTCAGCCCTATTTCGATGGCTTTTTGCAGCACAAAGCGGGTTTGCGGCATAGGTCCCTCAAAAGCATCTACCAGCAACAAGCATCCGTCTGCCATATTCAGCACACGCTCCACCTCGCCACCAAAGTCGGCGTGTCCCGGTGTGTCTATGATATTTATTTTGGTATCCTTGTAGGTGATGGAAACGTTTTTCGAGAGGATGGTGATTCCCCGTTCGCGTTCCAGGTCGTTGTTGTCGAGAATCAAGTTGCCCGCTGTTTGATTTTCACGGAACAAGTTGCCCGCCAGCAACATTTTGTCCACCAGTGTAGTTTTTCCGTGGTCCACGTGTGCGATTATCGCAATGTTTCTAATACTCTGCATCCGATGTATATAAAATTGAGGTGCAAAGGTACTACTTTTTTCGGTATTTTTTTCAGGAGGAGTAGAGTCGTCCGCAGAGCAATAAACCCAAATTACGCAATAGATTGCAAGTAAGGCAAAACATACACCCAAAACGTTAAAACTTTGTTAAACGCCCGACCAAATTTGGTCCAACGTTTTTTTTTTTTTGCTTTGCACGCCGTTTCTAAAAAAGCTCCCCCTGAGGGGAAAGAAAATACAATCGGCACAACCGAG
>JBHBVA010000311.1:0-3200 GCA_041793355.1 Bacteroidota bacterium
GCACATAGTGTTCGGAGAGTTAGCTCCCAAGTCGTTAGCCATTCAGCGTTCGGAGAACACCACTTATGCGGTGGCATATCCATTGCGTTTTTTCTACCTTGTGTTTCGTCCGTTCATTTGGGTGCTCAACGGCATTGCCAATTTCGTTTTAAGATTGTTCGGTCTTTCGCAAGTGTCTGAAAATGAAACTTATACTCGTGATGAATTGAAACTGTTGGTGGACCAAGCTCACGAAAGCGGAAGTGAAGATAGTGTAGAAGATGTGGGGTACAACATCATTCGCAATGCTTTTGATTTTTCGGGGCGGACGGTGCGACAAGTGATGGTGCCTCGCACGCAAATGATAGCTATCGACCTGGATGATATTACAGCCGATATGCTCGAACACGTGATTGAAGAAGGCTATTCTCGCATACCTTGTTTTCAGAAAAATGTGGATGATATTGTGGGGGTTATCCACTTGAAGGATATTCTCAAAGAGATGAGAAAGAATAATGAGTTGGACCTGCGAAGCATCGTTCGACCTGTGTCGTTTGTGCCTGAAACAAAGCGTATTAGCCAACTAATGAGGGAGTTTCAGATGAAACATCAGCAAATTGCCATAGTTTTGAACGAATTTGGCGGAACGGAAGGCATCATCACAATGGAAGATATTTTGGAAGAGCTTGTGGGTGAAATTCAGGATGAGTCGGATGACGAAATTCCGTTTGTGGAACAAGTTGCCGATGGGCTTTATACGGTGATTGCCACTGCCTCCATCAATGACATCAACAATCATTTGCCACACCCCATCGATGAGGACGAAGAGTACGATACATTGGCGGGATTTCTGATGGATAAGTTCGGACGAATACCGCTCACACGCGACAAAATAGAAGCAGAAGGCTACGAATTTACTATCTTGAAGAAAGCGAAAACATCTATTGCTTTGGTGCAAGTACGCGATTTGCAGGTAAAAGAGTAATATTTTTTGTTATTTACATCATTATAAGGTATTTACCTATTTAGAAAGAGGTGCAAAAAACGCAAAATGCAATTTGATTTACAATACACGGATAAACATTCCAATGCTCGTGCAGGGCTGATAACTACCGACCACGGGCAAATAGAAACTCCTATTTTTATGCCCGTAGGGACGCAAGGTACGGTGAAAGCAGTACACTTTACGGAGTTGGAAAATGATATAAAAGCTCAAATCATTTTAGGTAATACCTATCATTTGTATTTACGCCCGGGATTGGATATTTTGCGTGCAGCCGGCGGATTGCACAAATTTAACGGATGGAGCAAACCAATTCTTACGGATAGTGGTGGTTTTCAGGTGTTTTCGTTAGCTCATAATCGTAAACTTACGGAAGAGGGGGCTATTTTCCGCTCGCATATCGATGGTTCTAAACACGTATTTACCCCCGAAGGTGTAATGGATATTGAGCGAACCATTGGGGCGGATATTATTATGGCATTCGACGAATGTACACCGGGCGATGCCGATTATGCTTACGCAAAAAAGTCGCTGGCACTCACCGAACGATGGCTGGACCGTTGCATCAAACGCTTTAACGAAACGGAGTGCGAATATGGTTACAAACAAACCCTTTTTCCTATTGTGCAAGGGTGCGTTTATCCCGATTTGCGAAAACGTGCCGCCGAGAATGTAGCTTCTAAAGGTGCTGACGGTAATGCTATCGGCGGATTGGCTGTGGGAGAGCCTACCGAGAAGATGTACGAAATGATTGAGGTAGTAAACGAAATTCTGCCCAAAGACAAACCACGCTATCTGATGGGGGTGGGTACACCTGCCAATTTATTGGAAGCTATCGAGCGAGGAGTGGATATGTTCGATTGCATAATGCCAACTCGTAATGGGCGTAATGGTCAGCTGTTTACGAAAAATGGTATTCTGAATATGCGAAACAAAAAATGGGCAAACGACTTTTCGCCCATCGAGGCCGACGGTGCCTCTGTGGTAGATACGCTTTACTCTAAAGCCTATCTCCGCCACTTGTTTATCACGAACGAAATTTTGGCATTGCAAATAGCTTCTATCCACAATTTGGCTTTTTACTTATGGCTTGTGGGAGAGGCTCGTAAACACATCATTGCCGGTGATTTCGCAATGTGGAAACGGGGAATCATAACGCAACTGATGCAGAGAATATAAGGGAGATTATTTGGTAAGCAATAAAATGTATAGGCAAAGGTCGGAGATGTAACACTCTGACCTTTTTTTGTTTGCGTGTAAAATCATCAATCTGCTATGTGTAGTACATTTGTTTTTCCTCTAAAAAAAATATTTATATCGTTTGCGATATAAATTATTTGCTTTACCTTTGTGGCGTCAAAATACAATCGCTTGGTGTGATTGGGCAGAAAGTAAAAAATGAATTTTTAATACAATGAAATATGAAAACAGTGTACGACTTTAAGGCGGAAACAAGCAAAGGGCTTGAATTGGATTTTAAGGATTTTGAGGGCAAAGTATTGCTTATTGTAAATACGGCGAGCAAATGTGGGTTTACTCCGCAGTTGGAGGCTTTGGAGGCTCTGAATCAGAAGTACAAAGAAAAGGGGCTGGTAATTATAGGTTTTCCGTGCAATCAATTTGCAAATCAAGACCCTCTGGGTGATGACAAGATAAGTGAATTTTGCCAACTCAACTACGGTGTTACCTTTCAGATAATGAAGAAGATAGACGTAAACGGAAAAAATGCTCACCCCTTGTATGAATACCTAAAAACACAAGCTGGAGGATTTTTGACGGATGCTATTAAGTGGAATTTTACAAAATTTTTAGTATCTCGCGATGGGAAAACAGTGAAGCGGTTTGCTCCTATTACCAATCCGGAAAAGATGAGTAAAGACATCGAAATGATGTTAGGATAGGGCACCCGACAGGCACGAAATGTAGCAGAAAGCGTATGTTCGGTACGCTTTTTACTACTTTATTGTATTTGAATAAACATTTGTTTAATAGATATTTAAGCGATGGTGGACGATTATTTAAGATTGGACAGCCAAATGTGTTTTCGCCTCTATACGGCGGCTCGGCTAACAATGCAGGCATACGAGCCCTTGTTGAAGCAACTGGGAATTACTTACACCCATTTTTCTGATAAACTCGTCAAGTAAGGGCATTAAAGACAACATTTTATCTTCGTCAATGCCACAACCTATTAGATGTTTGCTCAAACAAACGGGAA
>JBHBVA010000312.1:0-2858 GCA_041793355.1 Bacteroidota bacterium
AAAATCGGGCTTTGCTGTCGTGGTTTACTGTGGCACGCTTGTTTACGCAACGCAACTCGGCAGCCACACCCTTGCACATCAAGAACGACAAACATCAACTGTCCAACCACTTTGTGCGTCAAATCAACGAAACGGAGATTTTCCCCAATCGTGCCGTTGCCACTACGGAGGTAAGCACCATTTCGGCACTCAACCTTTCGTTTTATCCCACCGAAAGAGGTCCCTATAACTTAGATGCCGACGGTATCGATAGCGAGGGGCTGCTTACCAACCCTGCCAAGCGTTGGGGAGGGATTACCCGCAGATTAGAAACCACCGATTTCGAGAGTTCCAATATCGGCTACATCCAATTTTGGATGCTCGACCCCTTTGTGTACAAACAATCTGCGGGGGGCGACCTCTATTTCAACTTGGGCAACGTGTCGGAAGATGTATTGAAAGATGGCAAAAAGTTCTTTGAAAACGGCCTGCCTATCGACGGCGATGCCACTGCCGTGGAAAATACGGTGTGGGGCAAGGTGCCGGCTCGGCAGAGTTCGGTAATTGCCTTCGACGATAGCAACGGAGCAGAATCACGCAAGCTGCAGGACGTGGGTATGGACGGACTTACGTCGGATGAGGAAAAGGCTTTTTCCTCTTACTCCTCCTACGTGAACCAATATCGCAGCAAGCTGAATGCCAATGCCATTACCCGGTTAGAAGCCGACCCTTTCTCGCCATTGAACGACCCTGCCGGAGATAATTATCACTTTTTCAGAGGGAGCGACTACGACCAACAGGAGAAAAGCATACTCGACCGATACAAATACTACAACGGAACAGAAGGCAACTCGCTGACAGATAATGCTTCAGGCGAACGTTACTCTACTGCGGCCAAAAATACACCGGATATTGAAGACATCAATGCCGATAACACCTTGAGCGAAACGGAGGCATACTATCAATACAAAGTGGAATTGCGTCCCGACAAAATGCAGGTGGGCGAAAATCACATCGTGGACGCTCGCAAGGTAACGGTGCAACTACCCAACGGAAACAAAGAGGAGGTTACTTGGTATCAGTTCAAAATACCCATTCGGGAGTATCAAAAGGCGGTGGGCAACTTGGATGGCTTCAACTCTATCCGCTTTATGCGTATGTTTATGACCAACTTTTCGGAAACTACCCATCTGCGTTTTGCTACATTGGAGCTGGTGCGGAACGAGTGGCGACCTTACGACAAATCGCTACTGCCAACCAATGCGTCGCCATCGGGCAGCTTTGTGGTGAGTGCCGTGAATATTGAAGAAAATGCCGAGCGAACACCTGTAAACTATATTTTGCCTCCCGGAGTAACCCGCGAAACAGATGCTGCCCAGTCGCAGGTGATGCAACAAAACGAGCAGGCAATGTCCTTGAAAGTGAGTAACCTGTCTGCCGGCGATGCTCGTGCCGCCTACAAAACGATGAATGTGGATTTGCGACGCTACAAACGCCTGCAAATGTTTACGCACTTAGAGGAACTGATAAATGGTAGCAGTTTGGCAAAAGGCGACCTTTCGGTATTTGTGCGTTTGGGTACCGACTATCGGAACAACTATTACGAATACGAAATTCCACTTACGGTAACTCCTCACGGTATATACAGCAACTTCTCGTCGGCCGACCGCGAACGGGTGTGGCCATCGGAAAATATGTTTGACTTTCCGTTGGAACTGCTCAAAAACGTGAAAGTGAGCCGCAACAAGGCTAAAGAAGCCGGAAAAGCGGGGGTGAGCTATACCTCTCAATATTACGAATATGACCCCGAAAAGCCCGGAAATCGTGTAAGCGTAATGGGGAACCCATCGTTGGGAGAGGTGAAAATGCTGATGGTGGGCATCCGCAACAAGTCGGCATCTACATTGTCGGGCGAGGTGTGGGTAAACGAACTGCGACTCGACGACTTTTCGAGTAAAGGTGGGTGGGCCGCTCGTGGTAGTTTGAACATTGCCCTATCCGATGTGGGAACTGTGAACCTGACAGGACGAAAGGAAACCGACGGCTTCGGCTCGCTCGACCAAAACTTGCAGCAACGTCGCGACAACACGCTCGAAAATTTGGCCATCACCACCAATTTCGACATTGGGCGACTATTCCCAAAAAAATTGCAACTGAGCATACCTTTCTACTACACCTATGCCAAAGAGGTGGTTACACCACGCTACAATTTTTACGACACGGACGTTACAATGGCTGAGGCTTTGCGTGTGTTTGGCTCGCAAGCTCAACGCGACTCGCTTTTGGAGCTGAACAGAAGTTTATCTACCACCAAAGGAATTGTTTTCAATAACATACGATTCAATATTCGCAGCAAAAATCCGATGCCGTACGACCCCGCCAATTTTTCGGTGAGCTATTCGCACAACGAAACAAAACATATTACGCCCGCTATGGCTTACGATTCGCAGCAGAATATGAAGTTTAACGTAACTTACCACTATTCGCCCGTGCAAAAGTCGTGGTCGCCTTTCAAAAACACCAATAGCAAAAGGGGAGTAATGCAACAACTGAAACAATGGAGTTTCAACTATGTGCCTAACAGTGTGTCGGTTACATCTACCATTCAGCGAAACTATCAGGAAACCAAGTTGCGACAGTTGAATGACGCTTATGCCGGAATGGATAAAGCGGATTTGCTGTCGTGGAGCGAAGACTTTATTTGGAACAGAGATTTTTCGCTCAATTGGGATTTTACCAAAAATCTGAAAATGGACTTCCAGTCGGGTACGCGTGCCGAAATAGAAACTCCTTATTTGCAAGTGAATAAAACTGAAAATCCGGACGACTACAAAACGTGGAAAGATGCAACCTGGCGAAGCATAGTAGGTTGGGGTAAA
>JBHBVA010000313.1:0-6856 GCA_041793355.1 Bacteroidota bacterium
GCTCCCCACATCACCAAAGACGGTGTGTCGGTAGCTAAGGAAGTGGAATTGGAAGATGCTTTTCAAAATATGGGTGCCCAACTGGTGAAGGAAGTGGCATCGAAAACCAACGATGATGCAGGTGATGGTACTACTACCGCTACTGTGTTGGCTCAATCTATCATCGGTGTGGGGCTGAAAAATGTTACCGCCGGTGCCAATCCTATGGACTTGAAACGAGGTATTGACAAAGCTGTAGCCAAAGTGGTAGAAAGCATCAAATCGCAAGCTGTGGCAGTGGGCGATGACCTCCAAAAAATTGAGCACGTTGCCAAAATTTCAGCCAATGGCGATGAAAAAATCGGTCAGCTGATAGCCGAAGCAATGGGCAAGGTGAAAAAAGAAGGTATCATCACCGTAGAAGAAGCTAAAGGTACTGATACTTACGTAGATGTGGTGGAAGGTATGCAGTTCGACCGCGGATACATTTCGGCATACTTTGTTACCGATACCGAAAAAATGGAAGCAAACCTCGAAAATCCATTCGTATTGATTTACGATAAAAAGATTTCGGTTTTGAAAGATATTCTTCCTATCCTTGAGGCTACACTGAAAACAGGAAAGCCACTCTTGATTATTGCAGAAGATATTGATTCCGAGGCACTTACTACACTTGTGGTAAACCGCTTGCGTTCAGGCTTGAAAATTGCCGCTGTGAAAGCTCCCGGCTTTGGCGACCGTCGCAAAGAGATGTTGGAAGACATTGCCGTACTTACCGGTGGAACCGTAATTTCGGAAGAAAAAGGACTGACATTGGAAGCTGCTACTTTGGATATGTTGGGAACAGCCGACAAAATCACCATCAACAAGGATAATACTACCATCGTAAACGGTGCCGGTGCGAAGGAGGCAATTGCTTCTCGTGTGGGGCAAATTAAAGCTCAAATCGAGAAAACCACTTCCGATTACGACCGTGAAAAATTACAAGAACGCTTGGCCAAATTGGCAGGTGGAGTTGCCGTGTTGTATGTAGGGGCTCCTTCCGAAGTGGAAATGAAAGAGAAAAAAGACCGTGTGGATGACGCTTTGTCTGCTACTCGTGCGGCAGTAGAGGAGGGTACAGTGCCCGGTGGCGGTACGGCATATATCCGTGCTATCGATGCGTTGGAGAATTTGAAAGGTGATAACGAGGACGAAACTACCGGTATCGAAATTGTTAAACGTGCCATCGAAGAGCCTCTCCGCCAGATAGTTAATAATGCCGGAAAAGAAGGTGCCGTAGTGGTGCAAAAGGTACGTGAAGGCAAAGGTAATTTCGGTTACAACGCCCGTTTGGATGTGTACGAAGACTTGGTAGCATCGGGTGTTATCGACCCTGCTAAGGTTACACGTGTGGCATTGGAAAATGCGGCTTCTATTGCCGGAATGTTCCTTACTACAGAGTGCATTATTGCCGACAAGAAAGAAGAAAACCCTGCACCCGCAATGCCAATGGGCGGTGGAATGGGCGGAATGATGTAATTCGCTTTTGCAGAGAGTACGAGAAAAGAACCCACAGCAGACGGAATGTCTGCTGTGGGTTTTTCTTTCTCTCTATCCGGAGGGGTCAAGGGAAATACCCCAAAAAGCCTCGCCCCCAAAAGAGGTTGTTTGCTTTCCTCTCCGGGGACGATAATTTTAATGACAATGTAGAAAAAATGCTCTCCTTAATTGGTGTAAATTAGTCAAATTTACTTTTCCCACACTTCACCGGCCAAAAGTACTTCTCTGAGCGTACGAGCCGTTTTTTTCTCCTTCACCTTTTCAATCACAGCCTCTACCTCAGCATCATACACCGGAGCATTTACGCTACGAATTACTCCCAGTGCCATTGGCAATCCGTCAATCGGCGACATCATAGCCAACTTGTGATGCAAGGTATAATCCTGACATTGAGCATCGTGCGTTAGCACATCGTCTATCGTATAACCATCTTCGCCAATCACTACGGCTTTCAAATTCCAACCATCGGCCACGATGCCTTTCTGCTTTTGCTTGCCAAACAGCATTTTTTCGCCGTGCACCAACTGAATGGTATGGTCATCGCGAGTTTCTCGCTCCACGATAAGTTTATGAATTTGGTCGTTGAAGATTACGCAATTCTGCAAAATCTCCACTACGGATGTACCTTTGTGTTTTTCTGCCTCAACAAGCATCTGCACCGAATTTTTCAAATCTGTATCCAAGCATCGGGCAAAAAACGTACCTCTGGCACCAAACACCAACTCGGCAGGAACAAATGGGTCTTCTATCGTTCCGTAAGGCGATGATTTTGAAACGAATCCACGTTCCGATGTTGGGGAATATTGCCCTTTGGTGAGTCCGTATATTTTGTTGTTGAGCAACATTATATTGATGCCTACATTGCGACGTACTGCGTGAATAAAGTGATTGCCACCTATCGCCAAACAGTCTCCGTCGCCGGTAGTGAGCCATACGGAAAGTTCCGGCTTTGCCACCTTTACACCTGTAGCAACAGCAGCTCCTCTCCCGTGAATGGTGTGAAATCCGTATGTGTTCATATAATAAGGCAATCGTGAAGAACAGCCGATGCCTGAAATTACCGCCACTTTGTACGGAGCAATACCCAACTCTGCCATTGCTTTATGCACACTGTTGAGTACTGCGTGGTCGCCACAACCGGGACACCAACGCACAGCCTGGTCGCTTTTGAAGTCTTTTGCTACTAATGTTGCTCTTGATTCAGCTTCTTTCATTCTGCTACTCCTCCCATCTTTTTGTAAATACTTCCACCATATCCGCTACCGACAGAGGTTGTCCTTCCACCTTGTTGTACTGCGTAAACTGTATGCCACTGATTTTCTGACGTAAAAAGTTGGCAAACTGCCCATTGTTTTGCTCTGCAACGACAATTTTCTTATATCTGCGGAGAATGGATTCCGCATTGCGGGGCAGAGGCGATATAAATTGGAAATGAGCCAAAGCTGTAGCTTTTCCCGCCTTATTCATTTTTTCTACTGCTTCGCAGAGATGCCCAAACGTTCCACCCCACCCCACAATGAGCAGGTCGGCATCAGCATTACCCACAAGCTCCAGTTCGGGGATAAAGTTGGCAATTCTGTCCACTTTTTCCTGACGAAGTTGTACCATTTTCCCGTGATTTTCGGGGTCGGTAGAAATAGCTCCCGTTTCAAGGTCCTTCTCCAAACCGCCGATGCGGTGCATAAAGCCCTCAGTACCTGCACCGGCCCAATATCTGGACAAGGTTTCTGCATCACGAACATAAGGTTTCCAGCTATCTCCCTGATACAAAGACACGTCATGTGGAACGATGTCAGGATATTCCTCCAATTCGGGAATCCGCCATGCCGACGCCCCATTGGCAATATAGCCATCGGTAAGTAAAATAACAGGTGTGATATGCTCCATCGCAATTTTGGCTGCCCAATACGCTGCATCAAAGCAGTTTGTGGGACTTGTTGCTGCCATCACCACCAAAGGACACTCCCCATTTCTGCCGTAGAGAGCTTGATTAAGGTCGGTTTGTTCACTTTTGGTAGGCAATCCGGTAGATGGCCCCCCACGTTGCACATCCACTACCACCAACGGCAATTCCGCCATTACAGCCAAGCCCAGTGCCTCACTTTTGAGAGCAAGTCCGGGACCGGAAGTTGTGGTTACAGCCAAATGCCCGGCAAATGCCGCTCCGATGGCCGACGTGATACCGGCTATCTCGTCTTCCATCTGTATAGCCTTCACATTCAGCTCTTTAAATTTCACCAGCTCGTGCAAAATATCCGTAGCGGGCGTAATGGGATACGACCCCAAAAACAATGGTCGCCCGGAACGTTCGGAAGCTGCCACCAAACCGTAAGCCGTAGCTTTGTTACCATTTACATCGGTATAAAAACCCTTAGCCGACGACACCGTTTCTACCCGATAGGTAGCTACCGACGAGTGGGTATTCTGCCCGAAATTATAACCATCGGCAAGCACCCTCAAATTTGCCTGCACCACCAACGGTTTTTTCTTGAATTTCTGTTCGAGCATGTGGTTCACCTTGTCCAACGGACGATTGAAGAGCCAGCACACCAGCCCCAAAGCGAACATATTTTTGCAACGCAACTTCGATTTTCCATCCAAATCGAATCCCTCCAAACTGTTTTTAGTCATCGATGTGATGGGAACAGGCACCAGTTGAGCGTCGGTAATACCTAATTCTACAAAGGGGTCGTTGGTTTGGAATTTTGCTTTTTGAAAGTCTTTTTCCTCAAAAGAGTCTGTGTCGTAGATGATTATCGTCCCCGACTTTAACACCCCTACATTGTTTTTCAGTGCAGCAGGATTCATCGCCACCAGCACATCAACCTTTTCGCCCGAATTGTAGATATGCGTTCCGATATGAATTTTGAAGCCCGAAACTCCACCTAAAGAGCCTTGTGGAGCACGTATTTCGGCGGGAAAATCGGGGAATGTAGAAATTTCGTTACCCAGCACCGCCGCCAAATTCGAAAAGATAGTTCCTGATAATTGCATTCCGTCGCCCGAATCGCCCGAGAACAGAATTACAATATCTTCCACCTCTTTTACAACAGTATGGTCAGTCATAATAAAGTGATATTTCTATTTTAGTTTCAAAACGTCGCAAAGTAAGACAATGTTTTTGGGTTGTGCAAGGGTTAAAGGGCGTTTTTTTGCCCCGAAAAACCATATTTGTCAGATGCTTCTTATGCAAGTATAAATCACTTCTATTTACCACAAGTATCTATCCTCGCAAAACATTCATAAACAACACATTAAGAGAACAATTCAAAAAATATTCTTCAAAACGCTTGCCTATTCCGATAAAAGCACTACCTTTGCACTCGCAATTGAGAAATCAAGATGCCCAACGGTGTGGTAGTTCAGCTGGTTAGAATACCTGCCTGTCACGCAGGGGGTCGCGGGTTCGAGTCCCGTCCATACCGCAAGTAGAAAAGTAGCTCTGGAAAGGGCTACTTTTTTCCTTTGTATTATTCAGTAAAAGACGAGGTAAAACTCGTTCGGAACGACTATCGTACCCGTAGATAAGATATATACTTGGCTTATATAAGTTATCTTTGCACGAGTGGAACAAACAGGAATATATAGGATTTTTATCCCGGATTCCATAATAGAAGAAAAATGTATTTTGGCATTTGAAACTCCAACTGCATAACAGAAGAAAATATCCATGTGTGAAAATCAAAATACCTTTTTATAAATCAAGAAATTACACCTTATAACGGAATAGCCCTTTTAAAGCAATATAGGAAAAATAGGCTTTAAACAAGCCATTGATTATCACAAAAAAAATCCCTACGACGCGTAATTAGGAATAAATTGGGAATAAAGCGTGAGAGATAAGATCGAATATAAAGGATATTGGTGGTTGCCAAGTAATTCCGTTACTACAGTAGCAGGAATATTAACATATATTCCTCATGAAAGAATAACTCTTGAGTTGATAGGTAGTTTTGATTCAGAAAAAAAAACTCTTGAAGCATTCTTAAATAAAAAAACAGAAAACATTATACATGGTTTTACATCTGATTCAAAAGAAATAACACTTGTAGATTGCGATCCCTCTGGCAACGTAAATCTAAGCTGCTCATTTCCGATTATTAGGTATAGTTGTCAATTCATAATTATAGGGAAACATCTCCAAAGTCTCGAACAGAAAAGCTTCTATAAAGCGTTGATTACAATCCCCGAATTGATGCATTGGAGACCTCCTGAATCATTGAATACTTCAATCCAATTCTCTAAAGAGAATAGGAAAAAATTAGTCACTATATCATTTGAAATAGGAGAAAAAATAGTTAATAGCACCCAAATAAATGATAATACACAGCTAATCATCAAAGAAGGGATAAATTATTACGGCGACCATTTTTCTCCGAAAATTGAGCAACAAACCTACCTCGAAATATTGAAAGAAAGTAATGCTTCTATTGAGGATTTCTACTCTGATGTTAGTATGTATGAACAGTTCTTGTCATTAGCGACTCTACAAACAGTAAAATGCTCCCAAATATTATTATATGACAAAACAGTCTTTCAAGAGCTCAGCTGTGGAGAAAAATATTATCACTCCATAGAAATTATATATATCCAAAGATTTAATAATGAATCCTTAGAATCGAAAAAACATAATTTTCTCTTTGACTACAACTCTATCGCATCGCAATATACACAGGCTGTACGAAAGTGGTATGCCAACAAAGATAATATTGCTCCAATTAGAACACATCTTATCGACAGTATTAAAAATAAGGACTTCTTTTCGAGTGTTGATTTTTTAATCGTAATACAAGCAATTGAGGGGTTTTGGTGGAGATTTCGAGACGACAATTATAGGAAGAATAATCAAATACCAGCCCAAAAGAAAACAGAACTTAAAACTATTATCAATGAATTAATCAAGGAGTTTGATTCTATTCACAAAATTAAGACTCTAGATTTGGATATTAAATCAGTGGTGGATTCAAGACATTACTATTCTCACTTTATGAATAAGACAGAGAAACCGCATACCCTTGATGGGGTAGAGTTGTACAATCTAACTTCCAAGATAAGAAAAATATTAATTTGTTGCGTATTACATTTTATTGGGTTTGACTATCCGCAAATAAATCAAATCCTTAATGGTAGCCACAATAGTTTATTGACAAGTTCATAAAAATAAGAGGCAGATTTAACCCAAATTCCGCAGTAGAAAAAAAATTTAGATGGTAGAAGTGGTGTTTACAGAGCTACTTTAACTCAACGAAAATCATAATATATCTTTTGCTATACACTTAATATCTATATACTTTACTTAAGAAAGTATGCTAAGGCAATTGATACTATTACTCCA
>JBHBVA010000314.1:0-3464 GCA_041793355.1 Bacteroidota bacterium
CCCTCCAAATCCGATGCGTTTTTACGATATTCGGGCGAAGACTGCACCATAACACGATATTGCTTACCATAAAGGTTAAAATTGGATACATACATACTACCGATGTAAGACTGCAAAGTACCCATCACACCGCTAAGTGTAAGCCCTGCCGCTTTAATTTTTGCCACATCTGCCACAATCTCCTTTTGAGGGAAATTCGGATTGAAGATGTTCATCATCATCATTACATCGCCGGAAGCCTGCATCTTGTCCATAAATTGATTTACAATATCATTGAACTTAATCAGGTCGCCTCCTGTGCGGTCTTGCAATTCCAACGAAACACCCATTGCCAACCCAAAGCCTTGTAGAGTTGGTAGCCCTGTGAACATAAATTGTGCATCCTTTATGGTGTCGGTAGCCGCTTTTAGCTTCGCCACCAATTCGGTGTTGGTCATATCGCGTTCGCTCCAATCGTCCATTTTGATGAAAACGCTACCATACGAGCTACCCAGACCTGCCATAAAGCTCATACCCGACATCTGCATTACGCTCTTAACGTGAGGTTGTTGCCTTGCTATTTCTACCACTTTGTTTACCATAGCATCGGTTTCCTCCAAAGATGTTCCCGGTGCCATCGTTACAAAGCCCATTACCGAGCCACTATCCTCGTCGGGAACAAAACCGCCGGGAATCATATTCGATAAGAAGAGAGTAACTCCCGTACTGATTACGATAATAGCCACCGTAATCCAGCGATTGCCTTTCTTGCCTAAAAAACGAAGCGAACGTCCGTACTTTTGGGTTCCTGCATCAAACAAGATATTGAAGTTATCACCCAAGCGACGGAAAAAGCCACGATGACCATGCTCGTCGTGTGGTTTCAAAAACAAGGCACAGAGGGCAGGACTGAGCGTCAAAGCATTCACCGCCGAAATAAAGATGGCAATAGCAAGTGTCAATCCAAATTGCTTATAAAACACTCCGGAAGTACCTCCGATAAAGCTCACAGGAACGAATACCGAAGCCATCACCAACGTAATGGAAACGATGGCTGGAGCAATTTCGCCCATCGCTTTCAGCGTAGCTTCTTTGGAGTTTTTCACCCCTTTTTCCATCTGTGCGTGTACAGCCTCCACCACCACGATGGCATCGTCCACCACAATACCGATGGCAAGCACCAATGCAAAGAGTGTCAACAAGTTAATAGAGAAGCCGAACACTTGCAGAAAGAAGAACGTACCGATAATAGCTACCGGAACTGCTACTGCAGGGATGATGGTAGAACGAATGTCTTGCAAGAAGATAAACACAACCAAGAATACCAATACAAACGCCTCCAACAAGGTACTAATAACCTTATTCATAGATGTTTGCAAAAAGTCGTTAGCATTGTAGTTTACAACCATCTTCACACCCGGAGGATAAGATTTTTCGGCAACTTCCAACTCCGCAATAACCTTTTTGATAACCTCTTGAGCATTAGAGCCTGAAGTCTGACTAATACCCATCACAATAGCATCATTACCATTCGATTTTGAGCGAACTACGTAACTCAACGACCCCAATTCCACATCCGCAACGTCTTTCATACGAAGTATTTGTCCGTTTTGCGAACGAAGGATGATGTTACCAAACTCCTCAGCTGATGCCAATCGTCCTGTAAACTTCAAAGTGTACTGGAATGATTGGTTTCCGTCTTGCCCCAATTCACCGGGAGCAGCCTCAATATTTTGGTCGGTAAGGGCAGCCGTTACTTCTGCCGGCGTAATCTGATAAGCCGCCATCACATCCGGTTTCAGCCAAATACGCATCGAATAATCACGTGCCCCGAACACACTTGCATCCCCTACCCCGTTGATACGTTTCAACTGCGGTATAATATTGATATTCGCATAATTTTGCAAAAACTGAGCGTCATACTCTTTACTTTCGGATGCAAACGAAAGGAACAAAATATTTCCACTCTGCTCCTTTTCTACGGTAACCCCTGCACGCGTAACCTCTGCAGGCAACAATGGTGAAGCTCTCGAAACCCGATTCTGCACGTTCACGGCAGCCATATCGGCATCCGTTCCCGTCTCGAAAAACACTGTAATTGATGCTGTTCCGGAGTTGGAAGCCGATGAGGTCATATAGGTCATCCCTTCTACCCCATTTATCTGTTCTTCCAATGGCACTACCACACTCCGCATCACCACATCGGCATTAGCTCCGGCGTACGCAGCCTGCACCTGAATAGTGGGAGGAGCCACATTGGGATATTGTTCTACCGGCAAAGTAACAATCCCCAGTATCCCCAACACAACGATGATAATGGAGATAACCGTAGAAAGCACCGGCCTTTCTATAAAAGTTTTTAACATAACCAAATCTTTTTATTCCAAAGAGAGCAGTTTTACTTTTTCTCCTTGATTTTCATTCCTTGCGAAAGGGTGAGAATTCCTTCCGTTACAATTTTTTCACCAGATTTCAAACCACTGCTCACCGCATAGTTTTTACCATCGGGCAAAGCCTTCACCTCTACCACAGTTTGCACCACCGAGTCAGCTTGCACCTTGTACACCAGCACTTTGTCCTGGCGAGCAAAGGTTGCAGACTGAGGTATTACTATCGTATTTTCTTCCTTTTGAGGAATGATAATCTTACCGCTGGCACCACTTCGCAAAACACCTTGTTGGTTTGGAAATTCTGCACGCAAGTTTGCCGACCCCGTAGTAGCATTCACTACCCCCGAAACAGTTTCGATGCGTCCCTTTTCACCGTACTCCGTACCATCGGCAAGTACCAGTGTTACAGGCGGTAACGATTTCAACTTTTCGGCTTGCGTATTGCCGGGTAATGTAGCCAACAACGACGCCACCTCTTTTTCGTTCAGCGAAAACTCTGCAAACACGTTGCTAATGTTCGCCACAGTAGTTACAGCGTATGCCGAGCTCACCAAGCTACCTTTACGATAATTGATAGTGCCCACCACACCGTTTACAGGGCTCGTAACACTCGCCCAACTACGTGCAACTTTAGCATTAGCCAATGTTGCTTGTGCTTGAGCCAATGCTGCTTGTGCTGCTTGATAAGTATTCTCGGCAGTCTGCACATTCACACCACTGATAATGTTTTTTTCTGCTAGCGGACGAATACGATCCACATTCAATTTAGCCGTATTTGCTTGAGCCTGAGCACTTGCCACAGCCGCTTGTGCGGTACGCAGATTGCTTTCGGTAGTAGGCGAATCAATCGTAAACAACACCTGTCCCTGACGCACAACCGAACCTTCGTCCACAAAGATTTCCTTGATAAAGCCATCCACACGAGGACGAATTTCAACGTCCTCTTGTCCTTTTATCGTAACAGGATAGACAGATTGCAAATCTGCTCTTTGTGTGCTCACTTTCATCGTTTGCAACAAGGGAGCTTCTGCCTCCGCTTGTCCATCTTTGTTACCCGAACACGATGCTAAAACTGCCATCGTTGCAATGGCAGTA
>JBHBVA010000315.1:0-4154 GCA_041793355.1 Bacteroidota bacterium
AGCAAACTTTGGTGGCTGTTTCTATCGACAAAATATACATATCCTACCTTTACAACAAACTTTGTGAGGGATGTTTCAACCAAACATCCAACGAACTTACAAAGGTCGCAAAAAATATGGGGACTGTCAAAAAAAGTGAGTGGGAAAAACGTTTCTATGTGCCGTTTAAAGTATTTGCAAGGCTGTTTCTCTTTTTCTGCTTAAACTTTCCGCTTGCACTTTGGTCTCATATCCAACAAGTAAAATTTTTCAACACAAAAAAATGAAAACGGATTATGAAAGGAAGACACAAAAAATGGATATGGGGAGGTGCTTTGGTGCTGAGCAGTATCCTCAGCTCGTGTTCGATGTTTTTGGAAGCTAATTACGACGGCTATTCAGACTACCCCCGACGACAAGTGTATGCACAACGCAGAATGCCCAATATTCCGAACCTCACGGAACGGCAAGCCTACGAGATACAACGTATTCGTGCTGAGGAACACCGGATGGTGCAACGATTGCAACGGCAACGAAATGAAATTTTGTACGATATGCAACGGGCTGACCGCGGGTACAGTCGCCACAATATGAATTCGCTTCGCAAGGAATTAGCCAAAGTGGACAAACAAATAGAAAAAGTGCAACGTAATGCGGATAAACGGGTAAGGTCGGTGCTGGATGCTCACCAACGGAAGTATGTCAATTGGTAAATTCCCCCTTCAAAAACAGCAATTAAAAGAAATACGGCTTCGGTAATTTATACCAAAGCCGTATTTCTTTTTTATACCTAAATTTTTCTATGCCTCAATCAACCCTTATTGAGCCGGAGTGGTAGCGGGTGTTGCCGGTGCGGCAGGTGTTGTAGCGGTAGGCAAAGTAACCTCCGGTGCTGTGGTGCTACTTGGAGCCGTTTTGGCGGGAGCACTCACGCTTATGGCTTCCTCCGATGTTCCACTACCTGCTTTTTTCAAACCTGCACCAAGTATGCTCAATGCTATGATAAAGCACGCAAGTCCCCAAGTGGCTTTTTCGAGGAAGTCGGTGGTTTTTCGCACACCCATAATTTGGTTAGACGACGAAAAGTTCGCTGCCAAACCACCACCTTTTGAGTTTTGAATTAACACAACCAATACCATCACAATGGCTGCAAGCACTACCAATACTGTAATAAGTGTTTCCATTTTTCTATATCTACTTTTTATATTTTACTGATTATCATCTATTTATCTCTTTTAGAGGCTTCCGCATTTTGCATCAGCTTCTCCAAAAAGCGAATTTGGTCTGCAAAGTAAGTATTTTTTTCCGGATAATTCAAACTTAATTGTTTAATAATTTTACGTGCTTCCTTATACTTCTTTTGTTTGATGTAAATTCGGGATAGCGTTTCGGTGAAAAACACGCTGTCTTCCATCGCTTCGGTAGTGGCTACCACGGAAGGCGGAGGCGTGGCATCTCCCTTATCGGTGAGGTCAATCGTAATGGCTTCGCCACTCTCGGTACGCTCTATAAAATCGTCGATGATACCCTGATGGCGGAACTCTGTGTGCGTAACTGAATTATCCAAGTGATTATCAACCGATTTGGCTTCTTCTTTTTCGAGAAACGAAAAGTAATCGACAGAAACAATACCTGCCTCCAATGCCTCTTCGGGCAATGTGTCGTCGGATGTAGTGCCTACATCCATTGCTTCGAAAAATGCGTTCAGCAACACGCTTGTTCTATCCTCCGAAAGCTCTTTTCGTCCCGTCCGTTCGAAAAATTGTGCAAATTCTTCGCTAAAAATAGTGTAGAAAAAAGCCTTGCGGTCGGCAATGAATGCCGAAAGACGTTTCAGCTCGTGGGGAAAAGTTTCATCTCCACTTACGTACAATGCTTTCAGATACAGATAAACAAGTGTTTGAAAATACGGATACTCGTCCACTTTTGCCTTTATATCACTCATCATCAGATGTTTGGGCAATTTACCTGTGGACGAAAATTCTTGTATTTGCTCCTTCAACATAGTGCTACCAGTTTGCCATTGTTCCGTTAAAAATCTGATCTACAAGCTCTTCTGTCAGCTGACGTACCAAGTCGTCTTGCACACTGGTGAGTGGCAAATTGTTTGAAAAATCACGATAGGCTGAAAAATTCAACTCTTTGTTTTGTTGATTTTTATTGTTGCGATAACGCACCCTCACCGCCATCGTAAGACGGGTTTGCGAGGCATAGCCATCGTCTTTAACCGCTTGCTGTGCAAGGTCGTAACGGGTAATTTCTCCTTCAATGTCAATATCTGCGTTTCGTTCTACAAATCGCAAACGGGTACTACGTGTGTACACATCCCGCATCCGCTCGCTAAACATCTGTGCCATAGTGGGATACACTAAGGTAGCCTGATTGCTAAACTCCTTGATGTTAATGGTTTTGGTTTCGTTGTAATTGATGTTGGTGCCGGTGAAACTGTACGAGGGCTTGCATCCCGGCAGGAGGAGCAACAAAGTAGCCAAAACAGGAATTATCTTTCTCATAATCAATTCTTTTAAAAAGGAAGTAATACAATTATTCACCTCCGTCTAAGTTATATTCTTTGAGCTTGCGGTACAAGGTACGTTCGGAAATTTGCAAATCTTGAGCCGCCAACTTCCGCTTACCGTGATGACGTGCCAAAGCCTTGATAATCATACTCTTTTCTACCTCCACAAGCGACAGTGGCTCGTCGTCAAAGGTTTTATCTTCCACCACATCTTCCACCACATCAATAGGGAGCGTACTTTTCACCCTTTCGGGCGTAGCCTGAATGATGGTGGGTATCTCTACTCCAATAGAATCTATTGCTCCGGATTCCAATGTTATAGGAGAAACTTCGGGAGTGAAATTTGCTACCACATCTGCCGACAAAGGCTCTTTTCCGGCAAGTGAATGCACAATGCGTTTCAGCTCTGCCACATCTTTTTTCATATCCCAAAGCACTTGATAGAGAATCTCCCTTTCGCTATTGAAAAATTTTTGCTCCGCCCCACCCTTTTCCGCTTGCGACGACAGGGAAATCAATCCTGTTTCGGCAGCCGGCAAATAGCCTTGCAAAGTAGCGGCAGATATTTCCCGTTCTTGTTCGATAATGGAAATTTGTTCGGTAATGTTTTTTAGCTGGCGGATGTTACCCGGCCAACGATATTCGGTGAGTACCCGTTTGGCTGCTTCGCTAAGGGTGATAACGGGCATTCGGTAACGCTCGGCAAAATCGCCGGCAAATTTGCGAAACAGCAGGTAAATATCCTCTTGACGCTCCCGCAGAGGAGGTATGGTGATGGGTACCATATTCAAACGGTAGTACAAATCTTCGCGGAAGCGTCCTTTGCTGATAGCCTCCACCATATCCACGTTGGTAGCGGCCACCACTCGCACATCGGTTTTTTCCACTTTGGACGACCCTACTTTGATAAACTCTTTGGTTTCCAGCACACGCAATAATCGTGCTTGGGTAGAGAGTGGCAACTCGCCCACTTCGTCCAAAAACAGTGTACCTCCATTTGCCACCTCGAAATAACCTTTTCGGTCGGAAATAGCTCCCGTAAAGGAGCCTTTTTCGTGTCCGAAAAGCTCGGAATCGATAGTACCTTCGGGTATTGAGCCACAATTGACTGCTATGTATGTGCCGTGCTTGCGGGCACTGTTTTGATGTATAATCTGCGGAAAGATTTCTTTCCCCACCCCACTTTCGCCCGTGATGAGTACCGACATATCGGTGGGGGCAACTTGCAGAGCTCGGTCGATAGCTCTGTTGAGCCCCGTGCTGTTGCCTATCACGCCAAAGCGTTGTTTCACTTGTTGAATATCGGGTCTGTTTGCCATAATTTTTGCGTTACCTAAGTTTTCTTTTTCCGTTTGTATCAAATTTGCGTACTCAAAAGAAAACGATTCTGCCCACAAAGATAAGGAATATTATGCGGTGCCGACACGTTTTTCTGCTATTTTGTCAGTACCAAAATCGCTATAAAGAGAAATAATACGAACCATACGGGCAAAGAAAGAGCCTCCCCGACACTCCGCCGACAGGATAAATAAAAAACTCTACATCGAGCTTCGATAACAAACGGCTATGTGGAAAGCTTATGCACCGATTTTACACCATCGATGTCCTGTATTTTTTGGCTCACCTTATTTACGTCCTCCACGCTGTGTACGTGTAG
>JBHBVA010000316.1:0-4854 GCA_041793355.1 Bacteroidota bacterium
AAACATCATGATGGCTTTTGCTTGTGGCCTACCGAAAGCACTACACATAACGTAATGCGGAGTGCCAACTTAGGACCACAGGTAAACATTCCTCGCGATTTTGCCAAAGCAAGTAAAGCGGAAGGAATGAAATATGGTTTCTACATCTCCCCTTGGGATAGGAATAGTGCTTTGTATGGCACCGATCGCTATGTAACGGATGTATTTTTAAAACAAGTGAGCGAAGTGTCCAAGTACGGCAATGGCGACCAATTTGAAATTTGGTTCGATGGGGCCAATGGTGGTGATGGTTATTACGGAGGACAGAGGGGTACGCGACAAATCAACGAAAAGATTTATTACGATATGCCTAACTTGGTGGATTCTATTCACAAGTTGCAACCTAATTGTGTGGTTTGGGGCGACAAGGGTTGGAGCGAGGCTCGCTGGATAGGCAACGAACAGGGCTGGGCAGGAGTAACAAACTGGGCTTCGGCCGACCGTGATGACCTTACACGAAATGCGTTGACGAACGGGCAAGAAAACGGCTGGGCATGGATTCCGGGAGAAGCAGATGCCAAAGCAACCGATTCCGGCTGGTTTTGGCACCGGGGCGAAACTCCGTATTCGTTGGACAAGCTGTATAAAATGTATCTCGAAACAGTGGGACGCAATGCTACGCTTATCTTAAATCTTCCACCCAATCAGCAAGGGGGATTGCCCCCGGCCACGGTAACTCGTATGGAGGAATTGGGAAATTTGCTAAAAAACCGGTTGGGTAACGATTTGGCAAAGCAGGCAACGGTAATGGCCTCCGAAGAGCGGACAGCAGGACAAAATCGTACTTATGTGGCATCACACCTTACAGATGACAATAAAGATACTTATTGGGCAACCAATGATGCTACCATAAACGGAGCTTCTGTAACACTTAAGTGGGATACCCCCGTGAATGCTCACTATGTGATGCTACAAGAGTTTGTCCGCAAGGGGCAACGAGTGAAAAGATTTACGATTGAAACCTCTCCTGATGGTAATATGTGGACAAAACGGGCTACCGATATTACTACCACTATCGGTCACAAACGGATTGTACCACTCAATGGTAGCACCGATGTTTATGGACCGGGCTATAATGTAAAAGCTATCCGCATCACATTCGACGATAGCAGAGCCTGCCCATTGTTGCACACAATATCAGTATATTAAAGGTTGATTATGAAGCAGGTAAAAAAAATATTGCTGGGTACAGCAATGCTTGTCGTTGCCACCGTTTCGGCACAGAATAGTCGTATACTCGTGGACTTTGACAATGTGCAAGCCGATAGTTTACAAGTGTATGACGCTTGGAATGCATCGCCTTTCAACAAGGGCGAGCTGCAAGGGCAATTGCTTGTGGTGGACAATCCCGGCAAGGAGGAAGCTAACAAAAGTAATCGTGTGCTACGATTGCAACGCTCCCGCTTTGGTAGCAACGTATTCGGTGCAAAAATACGATTGAAAACGCCTTTTGCTCTCACCAATCAAACGCAGTACATACACGTGATGATGCGTCGCCCCACAACAGGGCGAATGATGTTGGTAGGTTTAGGCAAGCGAAACGAACGAGTTTTACAATCTGACCAAGTACCTCAGTTCAACAGTGTATCCGTGCCACGCAATGCACGAGAGAATGAGTGGCAGGATGTGGTTTTCCCGGTTATTGGGTTCGGTGGAATCACGGTTTCATCGCTTGTTGTCGTTCCCGACTTGTCATCGCCACACCATTTGGAGGAGGATTTTTTAACCTATATTGACAATATCGAAATATCCGATTCTCCCATGCCCCGGTTTGACAAAACGCCTTATCCGATAAATGCAGATTATGGTACAACGCATTTGCGTAGCGACAGGGCACTTAGTCGTATTACGATGAATGGAAGTCAAGGTAGTCGAAATGCGATAACAATTCCGTCGAACATCCAAAAAAATATCTATAAATATATGGATACCAGTATTTTAAAAGCAAAGCCCGGGGAAAGGTTCACTCCTGCATTTACTTATTCGGGCGGTTGGATGCACGGGTATGTGTACATCGATTTCGGGCGAGATGGTAAGTTTGATATATCAGTGGAGAATAATGGCAGGCCATCAACCAATAGCGACGTCGTGGCATATAGTTATGCTGGTGGGAAAAACAGTGTTGGTAGTATTGTGGGCAACCAAAATCCGGGTGTGAATCCGCCGGCTTTCGTGTTGCCGTCTAACCTGATTCACGGAATGTATCGAATTCGTTATAAAGTGGATTGGAATAGTTTAGACGCAGGGGGTAATGTGTCTGGCGATAATCATATTGTAGCTAATGCCGGTGCCATTGTGGATGCTGTATTGAACGTTCACGGTACGGAAACAAATGTGAGTATTAGTACGCGTAACGGTGAAGTGTTACGTGCCGACAGTTCGCAGTTAGCCGATACAACCGTCCCTTTCGGACAACCGCTGGAAATCTTGATGCATCCGGCACCGGGCTTTAAACAAGGAGGCATTGTTATCAAGCATGGTTACAATTTACGTGGCGATAGTTTGCTGTACGGCACAGCCCAATACCGTACTCACGTGATACCGGCATCTGCTTTTGTGGATAATAAAGTGGTGATTCCCGCCGAATATATTGACGGAGATAACATCGAAATAACTGCCGAATTTGCCGAAGTCGGTCTCAGTAGCCATTCGGGTAAAGCATCCAATGTGTCCGTTTCTTATGATATTGACTTACAGCAAGTAACGTGCGTTGGTAACTTAACAGCCTACAAACTTGCTACGCTTTACAAATTGGATGAGAAAAAATCAAAGACAACACAGGTGAATCGCAAAAGGACTTCTGTTTGGCACAAACTTGTGAAGTAATCTTTGTTTCTGATAAGATAAGGTGCTTTTGAAAAAGACTATCTTTTTAACCAGAACATTGGATTTTGTTTGTTCGTCCTGTCCCAAAGCTGAAAATGTAGTTTAGTAATACCCGACTCAGGATTTGTGAAGATACTGCCAATAGTTTGTCCCACTTTTACAGATTGCCCTTGCTGTACCTTTACAATGCGTAGGTTACCGTAAAAGGTGTAATAATTACCATGCCGGATAATCACACAAGTGTTAAAACCCGGGAAGGATATTATATTCGACACTTCTCCATCGAAAACGGCACAAGCATTTGCTCCTGCTTGTGTTTGTATGTCTATGCCATTGCTGTTGGTCGTGATATATTTACTTTGCTGATGCTTACCAAAGCCCGTAACAATACTATATTTGCCTGTTACGGGTATGGGTAGATTCCCTTTTTGCTTTGCAAAAGCACCCGATAGTCCCGATTCTGCCGGTTTTATTTTGAGGGCTGTTTTTTCTGTTTGGATAACTTTCGTTTCCTGTTTTTCAATCTTGTTAACTTTGTTCTCTATATATTCTTTTATTGTTAGTGAATCTTTTGCGGTGTTTGATAGTTTTATGCTGTCATTTGTTTGAGTTTCGTTCTCTACAGATTCTTTTATTGTTAGCGAATCTTTTGCGATGTTTGATAGTTTTATGCTGTCATTTGTTTGATTTTTGTTTGTTTTAGCTTCCGATGTTTTTTTCTCGTTGAGTTGTGTAACGATTGAATTTATGGCTGATTTGGTTAAAGTTTGCTGTTTAGTAGGGCTATTTTTAAGTTTTGATGTCGGTGCGATTTTGCTTTTTTCTACCACCAATTCAGGTACCATAAATTCCTGTATTGTAGAAAACAAAGGTTTACCCCCTTCGCAAATAGTTCCCACACGCCACTGATAGTCTTTACCTGATTTCAGTCCGGACAGAATTGTATTTTCTCCGTAAACCCGTATTGTATTCCATTGATTATTAGGCGATTTTGGTTTTTGTCGATAGATGACAATATAAGATTTTGTCTCTGAAGAAGTTGCACTCCAACTTAATTGTGCTTGTGCCAGCGTTATCTGATGATTCAGATTTTTTGGTGCGGAACATATACTGTTGATTGTAAACCATCCAATTTCTGAAAAACCGTTGTTTTCAAAATGTAGAATATCATATCCTACTACTTTTACTTGCCATCCATAACGCTTGTTAGGCTGTAATGCTGGTTCTAAATGGCTGTAATGTAGCATTGTTCGTCGTGTAGTAGTGCGAAAAATTTCTATACCACGAGTATATGCGGTTTTGGGACTTATGATGTTGTCAGGTAACTCCTTGAGAATAAACTCATATTCTATATCTGTTCCATCCTGATAGCGAGGAGACCATTTGAACGTGATGTTTAATGGTTTTTCGAACGCTATCTGTTCGTCTTGTAACGGTTGGTCAAGTTTTGGCGGTTTGGCTGTAGCTGTATGCTCTTTCCTTATTGATGAATTTTTGCCAAAGGAAGAGTACATATTTTGGGCCCAACTACTATGTATGATACATAGTAGTATACTGATGAGAAGAACTCTCGTAGATGGTTGCTTAATTTTTTGCAGTATATTAATGAACATGTAATTCGTGAAACTTTTTGTCTTGTTAACGCAAATGTTGTACAGTTTTAATCAGTAATCTCCACAGCTCACTTCCCATTTCGAGGCGGAATAGCCCCACCCCCGACAAATATACGGCCGTGAACACTGCCGACTGGCAAGTTATCAGCACATAATTGTTTTGAAAAAATACAGACATCGCAAAAGATGCCACCCCTGCTAATGTGGCTATTGCAAAGTAAGGTGCTATCTGCCTGAAAAACAAAATAAAAGATGTATTCAACATCCGACACGCCCAACCGCCGGCCAACAGCAAATTGACAAACGAATAAACCACCCAGCCCCAAGCCAGGCTATGAATACCGAACTTAAACGTAGCTAAAATAATGATTGTAAG
>JBHBVA010000317.1:0-2625 GCA_041793355.1 Bacteroidota bacterium
ATGGAAATTCCATTGGGTGGGCAACCCCGAAGAGCGGGAAAAGAACTTCTATCAACCATCGTTCGATGTGAGTGGTTGGGATGTGGTGGATGTGCCAATGAGTTGGAACATCTATGGGTTGCATCTGACGAAAGACGGACAAAAAAAGTACGGAACACCTATTTACGTGAACCAAAAGGTTATCTTCCAACACGAGGTAAAGGTGGACGACTGGCGTGGTGGAGTGATGCGTACTCCTCCCAAAGATTGGGTTACCTACAAGCATCGGAACGAGGTGGGGGCTTATCGCCGTACGTTTACCGTACCCAAAAATTGGGACGGGCGTGAGGTGTACATCAACTTTGATGGAGTGGATTCGTTTTTCTACCTTTGGATAAATGGGCAGTATGTAGGTTTTTCAAAAAACTCTCGAAACTTGGCGGCATTCAACATCACACCTTATTTGAACAAATCCGGTGACAACGTGCTTGCCGTAGAGGTATATCGCAACAGCGACGGCTCGTTCTTGGAAGCACAAGATATGATGCGTTTGCCGGGTATTTTCCGCACGGTGTCGCTCACGGCGAAGCCCAAAGTGCAAATACGCGACGTGCAGGTAATCCCCGACTTGGACGAAAATTACAAAAACGGAACGCTTAACATTACAGCCGATATTCGGAACCTGACGGGTAAGGCAGTAAAAGATTACAGCATCAATTATTCGTTGTATGCCTTGCCTTTGTATTCGGATGTTACAACGTTGGTAAATGGTGCATCGGCAAGCTTTTCGGTATCTGCCGTTGCCGCAAATGCTTCGGCTCAGTCAAAAGCCCAAATATCGGTGGCATCTCCCCAAAAATGGACGGCAGAATCGCCCTATCGTTATGTGGTGGTTGCCGAGCTGAAGGATAAAAAAGGTAAAGTGCTGGAAACCGTGTCGCTATACACAGGTTTCCGTAAGGTGGAAATCAAAGACACACCCGCTGATAAAGACGAGTTCGGCTTGAAGGGGCGTTATTTCTACGTAAATGGTAAGCCCGTGAAACTGAAAGGGGTGAACAGACACGAAACCAACCCCTTGTTAGGACACGTTATCACTCGTGAACAGATGCAGAAAGAGGTGATGTTGATGAAACAAAATAACATCAACCACGTGCGTAACTCGCACTATCCTACTGACCCCTACTTCTACTATTTGTGCGACAAATATGGTATTTATTTGGAAGACGAAGCTAACGTAGAGTCGCACGAATATTACTATGGTGCAGCATCGTTGTCGCACCCTAAAGAGTGGGAAATTCAGCACGTAAACAGAATGATGGAGATGGTGTATGCCGACATCAACTACCCAAGTATTGTTATTTGGTCGTTAGGAAATGAAGGTGGTCCCGGTAACAACTTTGTGGCATCGTACAATGCTACAAAAAAGGTAGATACAAGCCGTCCGGTTCAATACGAGCGGAACAATAAAATTGTAGATATGGGGTCAGACCAATATCCGTCTATTGCGGGTGTGCGAGAAAGAGCCAAAGGTACAACGGGCGAAAAATTCCCATTCCATATCTCGGAATATGCTCACTCTATGGGTAATGCCGTAGGTGGTTTGAAACACTATTGGGATGCTATCGAATCCAGCAACTTTATTTGCGGAGGGGCTATATGGGATTGGGTGGACCAATCGATGTATTACTACCATCCCGATGGAAGACGTTATTTGGCATACGGAGGTAACTTTGGAGATAAACCTACCGATGGTATGTTTGTGATGAACGGTATTGTATTTGCCGACCTCACTCCTAAGCCACAGCTTGCGGAGGTGAAGAAGGTGTATCAATATGTGGGTATCACCGGTGATAAACTGTCTGATGGCTTGGTGAAAATTTTTAATAAGAATTACTATACCGATGATTTGAGCGGATATACTATCCGATGGAGCTTGTACGAAGACGGTAAGTCTATCCAAAGCGGAACACTTCCTTGTCCTGCAGTGGCTCCACGCAAAGCGGCGGAAGTTAGCATCCCTTATAACAAAGGTGTATTGAAACCAACTTCAGAATATTTTGTGAAAGTTGAAATGCTTTTGGCGAAGGATATGCCTTGGGCGAAAGCCGGATATGTGCAAGCCAACGAGCAATTGCTGTTGCAAAAGGCCGGAAACAAACCACTTTTGGCCGAAGTGGCAAAAGGCGAAAAGCTGACGCTTTCTTATAATGGAACTTCTCCTGTGGTACAGGGTAAAAACTTTAAGGTGGTGTTTGATGAAAAACAAGGAACCATTCACAGCCTTGCCTACAACGGAGAAACGATTATTGCCGAAGGGAACGGCCCCAAAGTGGAAACATTCCGTGCCCCTTGCGACAACGATGTTTGGGAGTGGGGTAAATGGGTTTCTAACGGGTTGCACAACTTACAACAAAAGGTAAATGCAGCAAACGTATATACTCGTCCCGATGGTGCAGTAGTGTTATATTACAGCATCACAGCTCAAGCACCTAATGCCGCTACCGTGGAATACGGCTGGTGGGGTATTGCCAAAATTACAGAACACAAGGATAAACCCTTTGGTGCTGAGGACTTCAAAATTACGGCAAACCAAACTTGGGTAGTATATCCTGATGGTTCTATCGAGTTGCAAACAGCTTTCAC
>JBHBVA010000318.1:0-3132 GCA_041793355.1 Bacteroidota bacterium
CTATGACAGCCCTTAACTCGGCCGTAGCAGAACAGCTCCGCACATTCAAAACGGAAGTGGACGCACTTATAGCCAACGGTAAGGGCAAAAACGAAGCTCTGTACGAAGTGTTGAAGAAATACATTCGCGAGTCGCGTCCTATTCGCTTCAACGGTAACGGGTATAGCGATGAATGGCGTGCGGAGGCGGCAGAAAGAGGGTTAGACTGCGAAACCAGCGTTCCACTTATTTACGATAGCTATACATCAGCCCAAAGTGTCAAAACTTTTGAAGGTGTGCTTAGCGAAGTAGAATTGCATGCTCGCAACGAGGTGAAATGGGAAATCTACACAAAAAAGATACAGATAGAATCTCGCGTGTTGGGCGATTTGTCGCTTAATCATATTATTCCGGTAGCCATTCAATATCAGTCGGTATTGTTGAAGAATGTTACTCGGTTGAAACAGATTTATACCGACGATGCCGCTTTCCGCACCATTGCTGCAGAACAGTTGATTTTGATAGAAAAAATAGCCACGCACGTAAACACTGTGAATGCTAAAGTGCACGAAATGATTGAAGCTCGCAAGCGTGCCAACGTTATTGAAAATGAACGTGCAAAAGCTATCGCTTATCACGATGAGGTAGCACCTTTCTTCGATACCATTCGTTACCATATCGATAAACTGGAACTGATTGTAGATAACGAAATGTGGACGCTCCCTAAATATCGAGAACTATTGTTTATCAGATAATTACCTGTAGGTAATAGCTCCTTATTTTATAACTGCCCATTCTCAAAGCAAGAGAGTGGGCAGTTTGGCTTTATGAAAGGTATAGAGTTATGCTCCTCACTCAAATTTGATGGCTTTTGCAGGTGATATACGTGAAATGAGCAACGAGGGTACTATCATCATTAGTAAAGAAATAGTAAAGGCACCTAAATTGATAACCACTATATACCAGCCATTTAGCTCTATGGGTACTTCCGATAGATAGTAAGTGGAAGCATCCAATTTGATGATTCCAAAGCGAAGTTGTAGCCAGCATAACCCTATACCGATGATGTTGCCAAGAAGCATCCCTTTTAGGATGATGAACGAGGCGAAATACAGAAAAATGCGGCGGATGCGGATATTTGTGCTTCCCAGTGCTTTGAGTAATCCGATGAATTGCGTATGCTCCAAAATAATGATAAGGAGTCCCGAAATCATAGTAACCCCCGACACCACGAGCATCAGCACAATAATCACGATGGTGTTCATATCCAACAATTGTAGCCACCCGAATATGTCGGGACGCATTTCTTCGGCAGTAGAAACGTGGTAAGCTGTTCCCTGTCGGTCGTACACGAGCGATGTTTGCACTTGTAGTGCGTGCTTCACTGCATAACTTTGTTCAATATCGTTTACAGACACTTCCACACCGCTGTATTGGTCGGGCAACCATTTATTAATACGTTGTAATATCGGTATTCGTGTGATTGCCAGTAGTCTGTCGTGTTCTTCCAACCCCGTTTCGTAGATGCCCACGATGTGCAATTTGCGTGCTGCAATGTGGTCTTTTACAAAATAGATGAGAAAGCTGTCGCCCGGTTGCAGATGCAAGCGTTTTGCCGTGTGTTGTGAAATTACCACTTCGTTGTTTCCGCTGTCGGACGGCAATCTTCCCGCAATCAGGTGCTGGTGAATAAAGGTTGTGTCGTAGTCGTTTCCGATGCCTTTCAGCACAATACCTTGAAAGTCGCTGTGAGTTTTTATCACGCCCGGTGTGGTGATAAATGGTTGTGCGTGCCGCACGCCTTGTGTGGAACGGATAATGCGTAAAAGGCTGTCGCTGAATGCTAAAGGAGAGGTTTCAAAGTTGGGCTGATTGTTATAGCTCGTGATTTGGAGGTGCGAACCAAAGCCGATAACCTTTTCGCGTACTTGGTGCTTGAAGCCTATCACGATGCACACGGAAAGAATCATACCCACAATGCCAACGGCAACACCTGCCATCGCAATTCGGATGGAGGTGCCGGAAACGCGTTTGTTTTTTTCTCCTTTAAAATAGAGTCTGCGTGCTAAAAAAAACTCGGTGTTCATTGCTTGATTATTTAGCCTTTTGGCAACGCAAAGATAAGAGAATATTTGTAAACGATGCGATACGGACGAAAGCCATCTTCCTTAACGAAAAAGATGGCTTTCCTATGTTACGCAATTGTGTGCTTATTTTACTTCAAACGCTCCAATGTAGCTGTCAGGTACGTGTAGAAACGTTCTACGGTGTCTATCACCACGTATTCGTCGGGCGAGTGAGGCATTCGGATAGTTGGACCAAAGGATACAATATCCAATCCCGGTGTGCTGTCTAAGATAATACCGCACTCCAATCCGGCGTGTACTACACTCACTTCCGCCTTACGGCCAAAAAGCTCCTCAAACAGGTTTACCATTATGTCTTTGGTTCGGGAGTTTGCATTGGGCTGCCAACCCGGATATCCATTGTCAATCACTACTTTAGCACCTGCCAGGGCAAAGGCACTCTCGATGGATGAGCAGATTTGCTCCTTACGGGTTTCGGATGAGCTGCGAGCTAAAAAGCCCACTTCGATAGCTCCATCGGGCGATGTTTTTACACGAGCCAAGTTGCTGGATGTTTCCACGATGCCGGGAAAAGAGGTAAGCATGCTTATCACCCCATTTTGGCAAGCCTCTACGGCATGTATCAAGTTGTCTTGAATCTCCTCCGGAATGAGTTCCGTAGGTGTTTCTGTCGCCTCGATAGTAAATGAAATGTTTCCTTCGGAGTCTGTGTACTCCTCGTTGTAAACCTCTTGATAATAGGCTACTAAATCTTTTAATCCCTCCACATCTTCCGCCTGTACGGTAACTGTGGCAAAGGCCTCGCGAGGGATAGCGTTACGCAAAGACCCTCCGTTCACGTTTGCCAATCGGATGTCGAACTCGTGAACAGCATCTTTCAAAAAACGGAACATCAATTTGTTGGCATTGGCACGTCCTGTATGAATTTCGCAACCGGAATGTCCACCTTTCAAACCTCTTAGGCTGATAAGGAATGCCGGGTCTTCTGTAAACGGATTTTGTTCGTTTTTGTAACGAAAAGATGCTGTGATGTCAGCTCCGCCGGCACAGCCGATACAAAGTTCGC